>JAAYXX010000302.1 GCA_012515695.1 Chloroflexota bacterium | reverse complement strand
GTCAGCAGGCCCGTATGCGTCCGTTTGCCGCACATAGACCACGTGCAGGCGATTATCCGGCGTGTAGGCGATATCCGGCCAGGCCAGCAATGCCTGGTCATCCGCCGCGTCCAGTAGCTCTGCCTGCGTCCAGTTGCCTTCAGCAGTCTGTCTTCCGTAATAGACCTGCCGCAAGGCTTCCATCGAGTTATCCCCGGCCACCTCGTCCAGCCAGACCAGGTGCAGCCTGTTCTGGCTGTCCACGGCTATGCGGGGAGCAAACATCTCGGACAGCGCGTCGCCGGTGGCTTGCAGCGTGTAGATGATCTGCGGCCCCTGCCACACATCGGGGCCTGTTTCGCCCGTCTGGTGGCTCAGGTAGCGCAGGCTGCGCGTGCCGTCGGCCTCGGTATGCATGATGATAACGTGCAGGGTGCCCGTGCTGTCAATGGTGACAGCAGGCGCCAACCACAGTCTTGCGTCCCCACTGTGCGAAAACACTACCTCTGGCGATGACCAACTCCTCGAATCACTCAGCGTATGCATGTAATAGAGCGCAGTGCCGCCTCCAGGCGCATTTTCTGCCCATACGACGTGATAGCGTCCTTGGGCATCCATGCTTATCTGGGGGGCGCCAGCTCCATAGGCGCGATCCGAAGCGAGCAAGGTGGGGGTGTCAGGCCAGGGAGATCCGGCTTGCGCCGGTGTGGACTCTTGTCCACGGGCAACCACGGACCCAAAGGGCCCGATGAGAAGTATAACGAAAAGTACGATGATCGGGTAGCCCAGCGTTTGGCGGACTTGATGAGTCCGATTCCATAGAGATTGCATGTTCCTCATGGTCATGCGACTCCTTTCGGTGCTGTATCCCGAATCATACGGTAAACAGATATGGTAAGGTGAGAGGAACTACCACGGACCTTTTGGTCCGCCGAACGTCAATGTCCGTGCCCTCAACAGGGCTTATGTTACCTCAAACACGCGCATACTCCAAAAACGCGATTTTACTTGACAATTTACAGCGGGTGAATCCCATTAAAAAGCCCATCAGCGGGAACGCTCGCAAGCGAGTTTCCCGCTGATGGACGAATTTGTCTGGGTTTCGAGATAGTGCCTGTTCGGTTATGCCCTGTTTGCCTGTGGCAAGATCTGATCGTAGAAAAAGGTTTCCGCGGTCTCTGGCCGCACGCCACGAAAGACCTCGTCTCCCACGCGAACAGAGACGCCCATTGAGCAGGCATCCATGCAGAAGGCTCCGATTAGTTCTACCCGATCGCTCAGTTGCTCCGTTTCGATCAAGCGCTCGAAAATCCCAGCAACTTCATCGGAGCCATGCACATAACACGAACTGCCCACACAGATCACAATAGTCAGCATACGTTGGCCTCCACCTCAACCTGGGATTGCTCGTTATCGTCTCCGCCCTCTTGGGTCGGACCAGATACCTTTTCCACTCGGACGGCGCTCACCTTGTACTCCGGAATCTTGCCCACCGGGTCCAGAGCGTTATTTGTTAGCACATTGATAGGCGTTTCGGCAAAGTGGAACGTGCCAAACACCATCCCCGGCGCCGAGCGATCGGTCAGGCGAACGCGCGCCTGCACCTCGCCCCGGCGCGAGATCACCCGCACCCAGTCGCCCTCGGCGATGCCCATACGCCCGGCATCGTCGGGGTGCATCTCGATACGTTCTTCCGGCGCTATCCGGTTCATGCTGCGTGTCCGGCGGGTCATGCTGCCGGTGTGATAGTGATACCGGATACGCCCCGTGCTGAGATAGAAGGGATACTCCTCGTCAGGCAGCTCAGGGGGCAGCGTGTAGGTAATGCCGTGGAACTTGCCCAATCCACGAGCAAAGCGACCCTGATGCAGATAGGGCGTGCCCGGATGATACTTGTTGGGGCAGGGCCACTGCAAACCGCCGCGCTCCAACCGGGCGTAGCTGATTCCCGCATAAGAAGGAGTCAGCGCGGCCAATTCGTCAAAGATCTCTTCCGCCGATTTGTATTCCCAATAGCCATAGGACGAAGGACGCGCCAGATACCCGTTGCCGTTGCTGTTGCGCTCTACCAGTTTGACACTCACACGCTGGGCGATAGCCGTGATGATCTCCCAATCAGCGAGGGCGTTGCCAGGCGGGTTAAGGGCCTTGCGCACGCGCTGCACCCGGCGCTCTGTGTTGGTAAAGGTGCCATCCTTCTCGGCAAAGCTGGCCGCGGGCAGCACGACGTCTGCCAGTTTCGCGGTCTCGGTGAGAAAGATATCCTGTACCACCAGCAAGTCAAGCTTTTCCAGCGCCTCACGCACGTGAGACGAGTTGGCGTCGCTGATTACCGGGTTCTCGCCCATGATGAACATGGCCTTGAGCTTGCCCTCCAGGACCGCCGGGAACATCTCGGTCATGGCCATGCCTACCCTCGGAGACAGGCGCACGCCAGTGCCCCAGCCGTGCTGGAACTTGGCCAGGATAGTCTCGTCCGTAACCGTCTGATACCCGGTCAGGACGTTGGGCAGCGCGCCCATATCACAAGCACCCTGCACGTTGTTCTGGCCGCGCAGGGGGTTCACGCCGCCCCCTTCGATGCCCACATTGCCGCAGAGCATCGCCAGGTTAGCCAGCGACTTGACGTTGTCCGTCCCCCTGGTGTGCTGCGTGATGCCCATCGCGTACAGGATCATAGCGCGCGGGGCCTGGGCATACATGCGTGCCGCCCGGCGCAGGTCGTCGGCGGGAATGCCGCTGATGCGCTCGACGAATTCGGGGGTATACTCGGCCACGGCGGCCCGCATTTCCTCGAATCCCTCTGTGCGCTGGGCAACGTATTCCTTGTCCCACAGCTCTTCTTCCAGGATCACATGCAGCAGCCCGTTGATCCAGGCCACGTCCGTGCCAGGGCGCGGGCGCAGCCAGACGTGAGCATACTGCACCAACTCGACCTTGCGCGGGTCAATGATGATGAGCTTGGCCCGCTTGCGGTCCACAGCGCGCTTGACCATGCGCCCGACGATGGGGTGGGTTTCGGCAGTATTGCTACCAGTAATGAGAATGCAATCCGTGTTCTCGATTTCGCTAATCGAGTTGGTCATTGCGCCACTACCAAACGATGCGGCCAGACCGGCCACAGTGACGCTGTGTCAAAGCCGGGCGCAGTGGTCGACATTGTTTGTGCCGATCACACCGCGCATGAATTTCTGAAAGAGGTAATTCTCTTCGTTGGTGCAGCGGGCCGACGAAAGGCCACCGATCGAGTCGGCGCCATGCTTCAGGCGAATGTCCACCAACCGCTCGGCGATATAGTCCAGGGCTTCATCCCAGTTGGTTTCCTGCCAGTAGCCATTGCGCCGGATGAGCGGCTCCTTCAGGCGATCCCGGTGATTGATAAAGTCATAGCCAAAGCGCCCCTTGGTGCAGAGCATACCCTTGTTCACTCCGCCCTCGCTGGGGGTCACACCCACGACGCGGTCGTTCACCACGTTCAACTCTAGCTCGCAGCCACAACCGCAGTAGGTGCAGACCGTCTTGACTTTCGAGGTCTCCCAGGCTTTGCCCTTGGGCTGGCCCAACGCCTCAGTCAGCGCGTTGGCCGGGCAAACAGCCATACACTCGCCACAGGAAACGCAACTCGGCCTGGATACGCCCTCTACGCCGGGAGGTGCCCACTTGTCCGTTTGCACGGGGGCAATGCGAGCGGTAGCCCCGCGCCCCTGAAACTCGATGGCCCCCACACCCGCAATCTCGACGCAAGCATGGACGCAACGCCCGCAGAGGATGCAGCGCCGAGGATGATATTTGATCAACGGCGTGGCATACTCGGCATCGGTGAACTCGATGGGCCGGATGTCATAGGTGTGCAGGTCGCTATGGCTGATGTCATACTGATGCACCAGGTCTTGCAGCTCACAGTCGCCGTTCACCTCGCAGGCAGCGCAGTTGAGCGGTTGGCGCAACAAGATCAGCTTGAGCGTCTCACGCCGCAGGTTCTCCAGGTACGGGGTGTTGGTCCGCACCACCATTCCCTCAGCGATGGGGGTAGTGCAGGCAGTAACCGGCATCGGCGTGCCATCCACCTCGACCACACACATGCGGCAGGAACCCAGCGGCTTGAGCTTTTCCAAGTAGCACAGCGTCGGAATGCGGATGCGATTCTCCCGCGCCACTTCCAGGATGGTCTGGCCCACGCGCCCCAGCATCGCCTGCCCGTCGATCGTCAGGTGAACGCGCTTTAAATCATACTTCTTGAGTTGGATCATCTTGTCAACGGTGTTCATTTTTTGTCACCTGCTTCGGTGTTGTCTAGGATTGAGCCGGGGTCGGCGTGCTGACAGCCGATTCGGCAGGCTGACCAACGCCATCGCTCGGCGGGGCGTTCGTCTCGCCATAGTAATCGGCCTCAGTTGCCACCAGCAGAATGCGGTAGCAGCGCAAGCACCGGTCCGCTTCCAGCAGAGCATCCTCCGGCGTCAGGCCCATCTCGACCTCCTCAAAGTCGTCAATGCGATCCTCCACCGGGCGCAACGGGATCTCGATACGCGGAGTGCCGCCCAGCCGGTCTACCATATCGTCCTCGGCAGAAGAGATAGCGCGGAAAACGCGGCTCATACGCTCGTCCTCAGTGAGCGACACCTGCCCCTCGCGGATGTACTGGTCAATGGAATGGCTCACCCGGAAACCGGCAGCCATCGCCTCGATAAGGGTGGCCGGGCCAGAAACACAGTCTCCACCGGCGAACACACCCTCCTGGTTGGTCGCCAGGGTATCAGGGTCGGCGGCGATGGTACCCCATTTGGATATATCGGGGCCGCCTTCTTCGTTCAGGCAAGAGGTGTCCACCTTTTGACCGATGGCAGCGATGATCGAATCGCAGGGAATAACAAACTCGGACCCCTCCACCGGAATCGGGCGACGGCGACCACTGGCATCAGGCGCGCCCAACTCCATACGCACACACTCGACGCCAACCAGACGACCATTCTCGATGAGCAAACGGATGGGGTTGCACTGGAAGTGGTATTGCACGCCCTCTTCCTCTGCATCGTGGATCTCGACCTTGTCGGCGGGCATTTCCTCCCGGCCACGGCGATACACCAGATGCACCTCTTCCACGCCCAGGCGCAGCGCCGACCGGGCGCAGTCCATCGCGACGTTCCCGCCACCTACGACGACCACGCGGCGACCCGCGTCCACCGGCTCGTTGCGGTTAATGGCGCGCAAGAACTTGACCCCGGCGAAATACCCAATCGGGTTCTGGTCTTCGCCCTCGCAGCGCATACTGCTGCCATCTTGTGCGCCGATAGCCAAAAAGACAGCGCGGAAGCCCTGCTCCTTGAGGGACTGGATGGTAAAATCCTGGCCGAGGCGCTGGTTATAGTGGATTTTCCCGCCCATTTTGAGGAGCACGTCCACCTCGCTACGCAACACCTCACGGGGCAGGCGATAGTCGGGGATACCCACGGCAGCCATGCCGCCTGGCTCGTCCAGCGCCTCGAATATCTCGACCTGATAGCCCTTGTGCAGCAGGTGATAGGCGGCAGTGATGCCTGCCGGGCCAGCGCCCACAATGGCGACACGCGGCGCATCAGGGGCGATACTCATGCGCGGGCTATAGTGCTTGACCGCAGCGTCCATCTCGACATCAGAGACGAACCGCTTGAGGTGCTTGATGCTGACCGGGTCGTCCAGCTTGCCGCGTCGGCAGGCAAACTCGCAAAAGCGCACGCAGACGCGCCCGCACACAGAGGCCAGCGGGTTCTTTTCACGGATCACCGACAGCGAATCGGTATAACGTCCCGATTTGATAAACTCGATGTAGCGGGGAATATCCAGTCGCTCCGGACAGGCTTCGATACAGGGAGCAGTCACTTTGATGTGATACTTTTTCCGGGGGCGATGTTTGCCCTCGACGATAGCCTGGCGGAACTGGCCTTCGAAATGCGTCAGGAGGGCCAAAACAGCGTTCATGGACGTGTGGCCCAATTCGCACATGGACCCGGCGCGCACCAACTCGCCGATGCTGCGCAGGCTGTCCAGGTCTTCCTCTCTGCCTTTGCCATCAGCAATGCGCGTCAGGATGTCCGCGGCCACGCGGGTGCCCATGCGGCAGGGCACGCACTTGCCGCAAGACTCGCCCTGGACGACGTCCATATAGGCCCGCGCCATGTCTACCAGGTCTACGCTCGAATCATAAATCGCAAACCCATCCCAGCCCATCACGGCGAGGATGCGATTGCCTTCCGAGTAGGTCAGGTTGGCAAAAGCGGGCAGGGGAGATTGCTCATGCTGACCTTGTCGATTATCGACGATCTTGTTGTCCCAAATGCCAAATAATATCTCGCTCAAGGTGCGACTCCTTCGATGAGGATGGAACGCAGAGGTTATACACAACAACAGGCGGGAGCCGGTCCGCACACCCCCCGCCCGCTGTTCGCACTTTGTACCTTTTGGAACAAAGTATAGCACATTGTGAAAAAAAGTGCAAGTAGTGCTATGGGGCAATCGCAGGAACGCAGACGCCCCGGCCCCTGCCAGCCCGGCCAACGCTGGACGGTGCGCTTGCGTTATGGTATCATCCGTGGTGACAGGGGCACGAGATGCCCATTCCGACACCGAACACGCCACACCAGCAACCAGTTAAGCAAGGGGAGAATGGCAAGGATGAGAGTTCTATTCATCGGCGGAACCGGCAATATCAGCTCCGCCTGCGTAGAGCGGGCACTGGCAAAAGGCTACCAGGTACACCTGTTCAACCGAGGGCAGCGCCCAGCCGCCTTTAGCCAGCCAGTTACCACCATCGAGGGAGACCGCAACGACCCCGCGACCATGCGCCAGGTGGCCGAGACAGGCCACTATGACGTTGTGGCGAACTTTGTCGGGTTTACCCCCGATCAGGTCGAGCTGGACATCGCCGCCTTTGCGGGGCGCGTGGGTCAGTACATCTACATCAGTTCGGCCAGCGTCTACCAAAAGCCACTCAACCATTACCGGATCACCGAATCCACACCCCTCAGTAACCCCTACTGGGAGTATAGCCAAAACAAGATTGCTTGCGAAGAAATCCTCAACCGGGCCTACCGCGAGCAGAGCTTTCCCATGACCATCGTGCGCCCCACCTACACCTACGGCCATACCTGGATTCCCGCGGGCGTGGGCGGCCACGGGTACACCATCGTGGGGCGCATGCGCCGGGGCCAGCCCATCATCTCCCACGGCGACGGGCAATCCCTGTGGGTAATGACCCACAACACCGATTTCGCCGTCGGCTTTGTGGGGCTGTTTGGCCGCTTGCAGGCCATCGGCGAGGCGTTTCACATTACCAGCGACGAGGTGCTCACCTGGGACGCCATCTATCGCACCATCGCCCAGATGGCCGGTGTGGACGTCCAACTCGTGCATATCCCCTCTGATTTTATCGCCGCCGCGCACCCCGATTGGGGGCCGGGGCTGCTAGGAGACAAGGCCATCAGTGTAGTATTCGACAACAGCAAAATCAAGCGACTGGTTCCCGAGTTCCAGCCCTCGGTCAGCTTTATGGAGGGCATTGGCCGCTCCATCACCTGGCACGACGCCGACCCGGCCCGTCAGGTGATCGACGAGGGAACCAGCCGAACGATGGACCGCATCATTGCCGCATACCAGCGCGCTCTGGCCGACCTCGACTAGAAAGGACAGCAGCGTGACACGCAAATTCCTGGGCATTTCGGTCACACCGACCGCCGTGCAGAACGAGGGCCTGCAAGCCGTGATGGACCGCATCCAGGCCACAGGGGCGAGCGCCATCTCCACCAGCGCGGGCCTGTCGCAACCGGCGGAACGTGGGCAGGGCCATCGCGAGCCGCCCCTGGACATCGACGGGTACGAGCGGCTGCTGGACCGCCCGTTGTGGGGCCAGCGCGAGTTGTACTTGCAGAGCTACCGCACCTACGCCTATGACGATGCTCTGTTCGCCGACACACCCTATCGTCCTGGCGGGCAATTGGCCCCAGCGGGCCTGAATCGCGACCTGCCCCACCAGGTCCTCGCCGAAGCACACAGCCGAGGGCTGGCCGCGCATCTGCAACTCGCCCCCACCGGCGTGCCCGGGTTGCGCCCCGAAGATCAGGTGCATTACCCGGATGGCTCGATGCCCGGCGCGCAGCGCGTCGCCCGGCAAGGGTGCCTGAATAACCCCGCCGTGCGCCCGTATATTGTGGCTGTCGTGCTCGACGCGGCCCAGCAGTTCCCCGAAGCCGACGGGCTGTTCCTGGACTGGGTCGAGTACACCGTCTATGACCTGCGCGACCATTTCGCCTGCACCTGTCCGCATTGCGCCCGCGCCGCCCAGGCATGGGGCTATGACTGGGAGCGTATCCTTCGCGACGTGCGCGCGCTGTGGGACCGCCTGCACCGGCTGGATGCCCAAGACCTGGAGCGCATCCAGCGAATCGCCCGTACCCCCTCCGCCCTGCTGGAACTGCTACAAACGTATCCCGGCTGGCTCGATTTCCTGCGCTTCAAGGGGGAAACGGTGACCCGGCTCTACGCGGAAATCCGGCAGCAGATGAACGTCGCCGGGGCAACCCGGATGGAGCTAGGGGCCAACGGCTGGGCGCCGCCATTCAACCGCAGCTCTGGCATGGATTACAGGGCGCTGGCGGGAGTCTGTCAGTCCGTGCGCCCCAAGCTGTACACGTTTCACTGGTCGGTACTGCCCCGATGGTACGGCCAACTGCTGCGCGAGTGGAACCCCGGCCTGCCCGAATCGCTGTTGCTCGATACACTAGTCGCGGCGCTGGACCTGCCCGACGACGTGTCGCCGCGCACTTTTGCCCACTACCATATCCCGGCCCCGGAGGAAAACCATCCGGCGCGGCCCGAAGCGTGGCGCAGCAAGCTGGACGAGGTAGTGGATCAGGTGGCGGGGCGAACGCGCTGCTACGCTTACGCCCATTCCTACCGCCCCGCCGATCAATGGAAGCGCATGGTCGCCGTGGTGCGCGACAGCCGCGTGGATGGCATGTGGGTCACGCGCTATGGCTACATGACCGACGCCAAGCTGCACATCCTGGCCGATATGTGGCGCTGACCGCGCCCGAACACATCGTCGTAAAAGGAGCAAAATGAGCGAAGAAACAGTCCGCTATGAGCGGTTGCGCCCGGCGCAGATCGTAGCCCGGCGCGAAGCCTGCCCGGTGGCCTACCTGCCCATCGGCACCATCGAATGGCACGGCGAGCATAACCCGGTGGGATTGGACACGATCAAGATGCACGCCTTGCTGGAACGGTGCGCCCAGCAAATCGGCGGGCTGGTCTTTCCACCGCTGTACTATGGCGAGCACCGCGAGCAGGCGTTGATGGAAGCCAACGCCATGGACCGCGACAAGATCGCAGAAAAGATGCACCTGCCGCCCTCCAATTTCGACCCCGGCTATATGTACCACTCGGTAGAGCAACAGAACACCAACTATCATCACCTGCTGCTGCACATCATGCACGAGATCAAGAGCCTGGGCTTTCGCGTGCTGGTGATCGGCGCGGGCCATTACCCCCTGCTGGACCATGCGCGGGCGGCGGTCGCTGTCTTTCACCAGACACAAGACCGCCCCAAGATGATCGCCTGGGCCATGACCGGCTATGAGTTGGTGTCCGACCAGTTCCAGCCCTGCGGCGACCACGCGGGCAAGTGGGAAACCTCCCTGCTGATGCACCTGGACCCCGGCATGCAAGACCTGTCCACGCTGCCCACCGACCGCAGCGTCGCGCCCATCGGGGCCAGCAACAACGGCATTCAGGACGCGAACGCCGAATTCGGGCGGCAGGCCGTCGAAGCGATTGTCGCGGAAGTAAAAAAGCGCATAGACGAGTTCCTCGCGCACCCGGAACGGTATCAGGGACACGGCGCGCCCATGTGACCGCGCCCCATGAAGAGGCCCGCATTCCCCTTCCGCCGACAATCAGGGGGCCAAAGGAGCAGGACGATGGAGAGACTGGCTATTGATGGGTTGACTTGGCAAGCGGAAGGGGAGAGCTCGCTGCAATTCTGGGGAGAGGTCATCAACCTGGAGCAAACCACCCACCGCTGGGTGCGGATTACCATCCGGCTGCTGGACGCGGCCCGAAACGTGCTGGCCGAAAAGAGCGACATCACCGGCCTGGAGTGGACCCTGCCCAGTGGCAAGAACCCGTTTTTCGTCCGGTTCGAGAACCCGCCTCGCGACTGGCACTCCTACGACGTGACCGTCGCGAGCCACGTCCACGACTATGCCGACGCGGGCGTGCCCCAGCCGCACGCGGGCCTACAGGTGGACCGCGTGCATTACCGCGAGATCAACCGGGCCGGGCTATACGCCAGCCTGATCGGCCTGCTGAACAACACGAGCGACACGCCCGCCAGCCACGTCAAGGTGGCCGCCACGCTCTATGGGCCAGACGGCAGGGTGGTGGGCGTACTCAGCCCGTACATGGTGCCCCAGGGAGTGCTGGCCCCTGGCGATTCCATGCACTTTGAGCTGAAATTCTACGCTCTCAGCGGCCCCGTGGCCGACTATACTGTCCAAGCACAGGGCCGCAAGGTGGCAACCTAACCCCTCGCGGCCCTGGTTGATTCCGTCTGCCCCACTTTTGATATACACAGCGTCACATGCAACTGCTGCGTATACCGCCTCCTCGTCACGCGTCCGGCGGGACGACGCCGATGGTCAGCAGGATGTTGGCATAGATGCGCTGCTCGCCGGTAGCAATCACCAGCGCCACGTCGCTGCTCTTGCTCGCGTCGTAAAACGCAAACCGCTCCAAGAATTGCAGGTCAACGCCCTGAAGCACCTGCCGGAAAGAGTCGAAAATCGGCGCTTCCACGCCGTCGGCGGGCATCATCACGTGGGCCGCCTCGATGGGAACCGCGTCCGCAATCACCTTTAGCACTTCGTCCACCGGCGCAAAACCGCGCGTCAGGTTGAGATACACGTGGGCGGCTGCCGGGTTAGAGCCGGTAATATGGGGATAGTTCCCATCCGAGATCAAGATTTTCGAGCCGTGCCCGGCGTTGCCCAGCGCGGAGAGGATTTGCGGGTGTGTCAGCTTGTACTTGAGCATAGTTACCTCCTGTAACAGATGGTTGCGCCGCCCGATCACCGGCGACAAAACCCATCATAGCCCAGAAAGCGGGTCGTTTCAAGTGCGCGAGCGTAGTAGCTGCCCAGCCGCCGAAGGGGCAGCAGCGCCATGCATGGCGGCGCATGGCGGCGCCAACTTGTTGGCGATGCAATAGGTTGGTGCAGTTCAAGTGCGCGAGCGTGGACTCGCTTCCTAGCCGCCGAAGGGCGGCTTTGCAAACGTTGGTGCAGTTTCAACTGCCTATGAGATGGCACGCCGGGTTACCGTAGTAAATAGTGAATCCCCATCAACTGCCTAGCCCCGCTACCCGGCAATCGAAGCCGCCCCAACCCTTGCTAAACCAATCCTTTTTTGCTACCCATACGCTATGCGCTACAATACAGGCATTATCGCTATTTCTGCAGAGAACCCTTGAGCGGAGACAAACGATGTACGCTCTCCTTGTATGTGACGAGCCGGACGAATCGGCCATCCTGACTCTGATGCTACAGCGCGTCGGCCTGACGGTAACCTCCGCCAGCGGCCTGGAACGCGCTTTGCGTAGCTGGGCACAGCGCCCAGTAGACATGGTAGTCGTCTCTCTGCGTGGCAGCTCCATCGTGGAGCAGGCCCATCAGGTCCGCCAGGTCACCGAGGTGCCCCTGGTCCTTATCTCTTCCAGCCGAGACGAAGACGCCCTGTCCGACGCATACGACGCTGGCGCCGATCTGGCAGTGGCCCGCCCCTATGGCGTGCGGCTGCTGGTCGGGCAGTTGCGCGCCCTGTTGCGTCGCAGCCACGGCACGCCATTCCTCAGCCTGCCCAACCTGCGCGTCGGCAAGATTACGCTCGACCCCGCCACCCGTACCGCCCAGGTCAACGGACGCCCCCCCCGCCGACTGACCCACCTCGAGTTTCGCCTGCTCTACACCCTGATGATCCATCAGGGGCAAACCCTGCCCACAGACACCATTGTCGAGCGCGTATGGGGGTACAGCGGCGAAGGGAACCTGGAGCTGGTGCGCGGGCTGATCAGCCGCCTGCGCGCCAAGATGGAGGAAAACCCCAAAGACCCGCAGTTTATCGTGAACGTGCCGGGCATCGGCTACCGCCTGAACGGCTAGCCCCCGTGTGGCGCGCCCATGTGCAAAAATTCATACACCCAGATGCATCTGGCCCCTGGTTTTTGTACGTGTTTTCTACACTATTTATACAACCGAGGACTATACTTGGCTATGATTCCAATAATGAAACCGTAGTTGTGAGGAGAGGGGATCATGCCTTTTGCACCATGTCCAGAGTGTGACGAAGATATCCGAATCAGTGGCACACCCAAACTTGGCAAAATAGTCGTCTGCCCGCAATGCGGTACCCGGTTAGAGGTCGTGGAGCTTGATCCGCTAGAGCTGGATTGGGCCTTTGACGAACCCGAAGACTGGGATGACGAAGAGTCCGATTACGAGGACGAGGACGACGAGCTTGACTGGGAAGACGAAGAAGAAGAAGAAGAAGAAGATGGCCTGGATGAACTGGGCCTGGAAGAATCTGTCGAGGAATTCGAACTAGAAGAGTTCGAAGACGACGAGGAATAGCGATCGCCTCGACCGGTTATCCTGTTGAATAAAGCCCTTCCCCGCCTGTATGGCGAGGTAGGGCTTTCATCTTGCCTTACTGATGTGAGCGCATACGAAAATAGGAGATGAGAATCCTGATGGAAGACATCGAAAGAGAGCCTGAAGAGCCTCCTGCTAAAGGCAGGCCCCCACACCCATGGGAACATGTGCCTGCTGCCCAGTGGAACGATTGGCGTTGGCAACTCGCCAACCGCCTCAAATCCATTGAACAACTCGCCGAGGTTATTCATCTCACCCCATCTGAAGAAATTGCCTTGCAGAGTTCCAAACACTTTCGCGTTGCGATCCCCCCGTATTTCGCCAGCCTGATGGACCCCAACGACCCGGATTGCCCTATTCGCCGTCAGGTGGTGCCTACAGCAGACGAACTCGTGCCTTTTGAGGCCGAGATGGAGGACTCGCTGGCCGAGGATGCCCATTCGCCCATGCCGGGATTGGTGCATCGCTACCCCGACCGCGTGCTGATGTTGGTGACAACCCAATGCGCCAGCTATTGCCGATATTGCACTCGCAGTCGTCTGGTGGGAGATGCGCACGTGCAGTTCTCGCAGGCCGACTATCAACGGCAAATCGCCTATATCGCCAGCACCCCCCAGGTGCGCGACGTCCTGATCTCGGGCGGCGACCCCTTGACCATGCCCGTCAAGGCGCTGGACCAAATCCTGGCCGGGTTGCGCAGCATCCCGCACGTAGAGGTGATTCGCATCGGTACGCGTGTGCCCGTCTTTTTGCCGCAGCGCATTGACGAGGAGCTAATCAACTGCCTGCGGAAGTACCATCCCTTGTGGATGAATATACACTTTAACCATCCCAAAGAAATATCGCCCGAGGTAGAGGCGGCGCTGACCAAACTGGCCGACGCTGGCATCCCTCTGGGCAGCCAGTCAGTGTTGCTGGCCGGGATCAACGACTGCCCGAATATCATGATGGAGCTATCTCACAAGCTGCTCCGCAATCGCGTCCGCCCCTACTACCTGTACCAGTGCGACCTGGTGCATGGCGCGGGGCATTTCCGGACGCCCGTATCCAAGGGCATCGAGATCATGGAGGCGCTGCGCGGCCATACCTCCGGGTTTGGCATCCCCACCTACGTGATCGACGCCCCGGCCGGTGGCGGCAAAATCCCGATCCTGCCCAATTACTTACTGAGCATGTCGGATAGCCGCGTAGTGGTGCGTAACTATGAGGGGTTTATCAGCACCTACTCCCAGCCCACCAACTACCGGCCGCATGATACCAAGAATTGCCCCTATTGTCAGAATAGCGCCTCCGAAGGGGGGCAAAAGGGAGTGGCGGCGCTGCTGAGTGGCGAGCGGCTCGAGATCACGCCAGAAGGCTGGCACGAGACCCACCACCGCGAGGCCCCGGAACCTGTCTCTCTGCCCCATAGACAACGAGCAAAGGTTATTCGATGAAACCCTTACGCATTGCCCTGCTGTATAATTCCAAGGGCCACGTCCCGCTGGCAATGGACGCGCCAGAGGACGCGCTGGCCGAATATGATTCGGAGGAGACCATCCAGGGCCTACAGGATGCCCTGCGTTCGGGGGGCTATGATGTGATCCCCCTGGAAGGGGACGAGGGTTTTCTGGATGCCATCCGCCAGGTGCAGCCCGACATCTGCTTCAACATCTGCGAGGGGTTGCGCGGCGATTCCCGCGAGTCGCACGTGCCCGCCATCCTGGAGATGCTGGGCATACCCTACACCGCCTCCAGAGTGCTGACGCAGGCCATCTCGCTGGACAAGGTAGCCACCAAACGCCTGTGGCGCGACAGTGGGCTGCCCATCGCGCCGTTCCAGGTGTTCACGTACTCCGAACAGCCGCTGGACTCTCGGCTGTCCTTCCCGTTGTTCGTGAAACCCTCCCGCGAGGGCACGGGCATGGGCATCAACGACCGCTCGGTAGTCCGCGACGAGGCCAGCCTGCGGGAGCAGGTGCGGTGGATCATCAACAGCTACCATCAACCCGCGCTGGTCGAAGCGTTCCTGCCTGGCCGCGAGTTTACCGTGGGCCTGGTGGGGAACGCGCTCCGCCCGGGGGAAGCGCCCCCGTCCGATTTCTATGACGCCCGGGGTTACCACGTCTTTCCAGTGCTAGAAATTGACGTGCGCCATCTGGGCGGCGTGGATCAAGTATACACCAGCCATATCAAGTCGGTAGACCCACTGGCCCCCAAATATCTCTGCCCCGCGCCCATTGACGACGCGCTGGCAGAGCAACTACAAACGCTGGCCGTGCAGGCGTTCGAGGCCATCGGCTGCCTGGACGTGGCCCGCGTGGATTTCAAGCTAGACGCCCAGGGCCAGCCAGTCCTGTTAGAGATCAACACCTTGCCGGGCCTCAACCCGACCTATAGCGATATCGTCATGGCCGCCAGAGCCGAAGGCGTTCCCTACAACGCCCTGGTGTTAGAAGTTCTGCGGCAAGCCATGCGGCGCTATCGGCTGGACGGGGCCGCCTGATCGCAAACAGCAGCTCTCAGGGGCGCGCAAATGATTGCGCGCCCCTGCTGCATTCCCAACGCCTCCGGTTCACGAACGGCGCAGCACCAACACCCAGTCCTGCGGGTGGCCCTTGTGCGTGCCTTCGGGCGCGGCAAAATGCGCCTCTTCAGCCGTCGCCGTGGCCTCGACCTTTGCCGGAGACAGTTCGCCCGTCAATGGATCGAACCACTCCCCACGATATCCCCCTGCCCCTTGCGGCAGCGCCAGCGTCACATCCCCACCCACGGGCAGGTACACCGTCACGATGCTACGGTCAGCCGCCGCCAGGGCTAACGGCTGCTCGCCCAGCCCCCACTCGGCGGGCACAACCAATTCCATCGCAGGGGCCAGTTGGTCAAACGGCACGACCTCGGTGAAAAAGCGCCGAACCAGCAACAGGTAGGGCAGCCCCACCTGATCCTCGTGCAGGCGGCTCCAAGGCCCCCACGAGTTCTCGAACCCGTGAATGATCCCCAGCGCGCAAAACGCCCCGCGCCAGCCCCCTCGCCGCGTGTGCTCCTCGTCACAGTATTCATGGCTCGGCAGCAACAGCTCGAATTCGGGATTCCGCTCATAGCCCCACTCGGCCATCACAGCCGCACCCGGCCACCCTTCCAGGCTCCGCCGAATATCCTGCTCAATACCGGCGGCCAGCCAGCCATATTCCGCGTCCCTGCTGCCCCATGTCTGGTATAGGATGGCGTCCACGGCGTGCAGGTCGGTAGCGAACCGCCGCGCAAAAGGCGGGGCTATGGGGCCGTTGTGTACTGCCACAATATGCCCGTGCGGAGCCATCCCCTTGACCATCCGCGCCACGCGAATCGCCCAACGATCAGCCACCGGGTTATAGCGCCAGTCGCCATCGGGGTAATATTCGTACTCGTTCATCAGCGTCCAAAAGTAGACGCTGTTGTAGGCGTCATAGCGGGCAATGAGGTAACGCATCCACAGTTCCTCCCATTCCGGCACAAACCGGTCGCGGCTGCGGAACGGGAACTCGAACCCCCACGCCTCCATGATCATCTCCAGCCCTAGCCCCAGGCTTTCCGCCTTCTCGAGCACCTGGTCAACGGTTCGGAAATAGTCCAGGTTAAAGCGATCAAAAACAGGGGCCTGCTCGCTGCCGCCCCACGGCCAGGTGCGCCGCGTCTGCCACTGGTTGTACCCCCGCGGCGGGTGAAACGGGCTGACCGGCACGCGCACGCGCAACAGGTTGAACCCCTGGCTGGCTCGCCGCTCCATAAAAGAGTACACATCCTCGCCGCAGTGGGCCATCCCAAACAGGTTATAGGTAGTATCGCCCAGCACAAAGCATGGCTCGCCCGACTCGTAGCGCAATCCCCAGGCGCTACCGGGGACAGCCCGCAGGAACCCCCGCCCGTTGCTGCCTGTCACAACAAAGCGCCCTTGCTGCTCTAGCTCTGGGTCACGTGGCCGCGACATGGCCGCCCAGGTCCATTCCCCCGCCTGATCGGGGTTGAACCGCACGCGCCACGTGTCCTCCCCATCGTAAAACGCGGGCACGATGGCCGCCTCGCCCGACGGGCTGGTAAAAGTCACCTCTACCACCACGTCAACGAACGGATTGGCATACTTCCGCCCGCTGGTTAGCTCCCACTCTCCCACAGAACGCACCGGCATGGTCGCTGGATTCTTTTGCATAACACCCTCTCCCTAAAATCACCCATCTCTAGCGCAAGCGCCCGGCTGGGGTTGATGGTCAACGTTTGGTCAATGCTTCCGTCGCCATTTACCAACTCTATAGGATTCTAACCTCCTCCCTCGCCGCCGTCCAGCGCCATTCAGCAAAACGGCCCTTGACGCCACCCCCGCTAGTTGGTATCATACCGTCAACAGGCCGCTATACATCGAAAGGAGCGCGCCCATGCCCAAGGTATCTTCAGACGTTCGCAAAACCTGGCTTGAGCAACAAGATCAACCCTTTGACTTGATCATCCATGTAGAAGGCAATGCGCGGGAACGGAGTGACGAACTCCAGGCGCTCGGCTTCCAGGTCAAACGCAGCTTCCGCCTGACCAACTCTATCAGCCTGCGCGGGACGGGCAAACAGGCCCTACAACTACTGGATATCCCCTGGGTAACGCGCGTCGAACCTGATCGCCCTGTTCACGCTTACCGGAGGTAAATCCCATGTCAGAAGACCGTCCCAAGCTCACACGCGGCCTTGTGCAAAGCCTCGGCCAAGTAGAAGATAGCCAGCAACAGGTCCGCATCATCGTGCGATATTCGTCATCGGCGCGGGTCATGCGCCACGTAGAACCCATGCGCGGCGTCCGGCGCAGCTATAACTATCACCTGCGCCCCTTTGCCGCCATGCAAGCCACTCCGGAGGCTATTCAGCAACTCGAATCAGACCCGGATGTGGTCAAGATTTACCAGGACCTCCCCGTCCACGCTATCCTGGACACCGGCTTGCCCATCGTCCAGGTTCCCCGCCTCTGGCAAGAGGGGCTGGGGGGGGCTGGCGTGCGGATCGCCATTGTGGACACGGGCATTGACCCCGCGCACCCCGACTTTGAGGGGCGCATCGCCGCAATGACCGACCTGACCGGCGAGGGGCCGGTGGATGGCAACGGCCACGGCACACACTGCGCAGGCATTGCCGCCGGTTCTGGGGCCGCCAGCGATGGCAAATATCGCGGCGTGGCCCCAGCCGCCACCCTGTATTCCGCCAAGGTGCTCCGCTCCGACGGCCAGGGCATGACCAGCGACGTGATGGCTGGCGTGGAATGGGCCGTAGACCAGGGCGTCCAGATTATCAGCCTGTCGCTGGGTAGCGCCGGTTCCAGCGATGGCACCGACGCGTTGAGCGAGTTGTGCGACGCCGCCGTGGAGCAAGGCATCATGGTCTGCGTGGCCGCTGGCAACGAAGGCCCCGGCTCCTACACCATCGGCTCCCCTGGAGCATCCCGGCAGGCGCTCACCGTGGGCGCTTCGACCGACACGGACGAGATCGCTTCCTTCTCCTCACGCGGCCCGACGGCTGATGGCCGCTTGAAGCCCGACATCGTCTGCCCTGGCGTCAACATCATCGCTCCACGCGCCAAGGGCACGGCGATGGGAACCATCGTCAACGATTCGTACACGGCCGCGTCGGGCACAAGTATGGCCACCCCGCTGGCGGCAGGCATCTGTGCCCTCTTGCTCGAAGCCGAGCCGCAGCTGACCCCCCTGGAGATCAAGGCCCGCCTCATCGGGACGGCGGTTGATCTGGGGGCAGACGCTTACGCTCAGGGCAAGGGCCGCCTCGACGCCTGGCGAGCGCGCCATACCGAGGTAGAGCCAGAGCCTACGCCACAGCCACAGCCACAACCGCCACAACCCAGCCCGTCGCCCGGCCAGGGTTGCCTGACTGCGCTGTTCAGTTTGCTGTTCATCATGCCGCGGCGCCAGTAGGCGGCGCCTATTGGCGGCGATAATAGGCCCGCCTGTCTGGCTATGTATCCGTGTTGAGTTGAGTGAGGGAGGCTGATATGAGTATCCTGCTTTCGGGCGCTGACCTGATTGATCTGGCCGTGCAGACGGAAGAGCGCGGGGAAGCGTTCTATCGCGAGGCTAAAGCGCAGGCAAAAACATCAAAGGCGCGGGAACTGTTCGCCTACCTGGCCGAGCAAGAAGTGCGCCACAAGCGCGTTTTCCAGGGGCTTGTCTCGGCTATCGTCGTCACCGAGATGGACCCAACCACCTGGGAAGAGGCGCTCGCCTACATTGCAAGCACCGTAGACCGGGCCTTTTTCACTGCGGACGCGCCTATTCGCGCCGTGCCCCAGGGAGCCACAGAAACCGAGATGATCAACCGCGCCATCGAGTTTGAACAGCAAACGCTGCTCTTTTTCTATGCCTTGCGCGACCTGGCCCAGCCAGTCAATCGCCCCATCATCGACAAGATTGTGGAGGAGGAACGCAGACACGTGGCGCGGCTGGCCGCGCTCCGAGAGCAGCAAGCGAGCGAGCAGCCCTGACGCGGCTACTCCTTTGGCGGAGGCGGGACCTCGCCCTCGTCGAGCATCCAATCCTCGACGACCACCGCCGGGAAATACAGGTAAAACGTCGTTCCCTGGCCAGGTTGGCTCAACACGCTGACCTGGCCAGCGTGTTGCTGCATGATCCCATACACCACCGACAGCCCCATCCCCAGCCCGGAACGTTTGTCCTTGGTTCTGGTGGTAAAGAATGGGTCAAAGATGCTCCGCATGGCTTCCTGGTCAATGCCCTCGCCGGTGTCGCGAACGACCATCACGGCATATAGCCCCGGCATCAGGTTCAGCCGCTCCGCCGCAATCCCCTCAAGCTCTTCCAGCCGCGTGCTGATGGTCAGCGTCCCCCCGCCAGGCATGGCGTCTCGCGCATTGCTCACCAGGTTGACCAGCACGCGATCGAACTGCCCCTTGTCCCCCCAGAAAAAGATCGGCTTGCTGGATAGCTCCAGCGTCAGCGTTATGTCATCTCCCAGGAGACGGCGCAACGCCGCCTGATTGCGCGTGATCAGCACATTCAGGTGCAATATCTCTGGCTTGACAGTCTCCCCACGGCTAAAGGCCAGCAACTCGCGACTGAGCGATGTCGCATCCTCCACCACCCGCAAGATCGTTTCCAGATGCTCCTCTCTCTCCGCCTCCTGCATCGCGCGCGCGCCCATGAACTCGGCTTCCCCGCGAATGATCGCCAAAAAGTTGCCGAAATCGTGCGCCACACCAAAGGCAAGCCGCGCCAACGCCTCCAGCCGCCTCGCTCGCTCTGTCTCTTCTTCCAGGCGGCGCTTCTCCGAGATATCGCGGCACAGCAGCGCGACACGCGGCTCTCCCTCGACATACGCCCGGTAAATGGTCACCGCCAGATAGATATTGCGCGCGGGTTCCTCGTCGCCCGCACACTGGCGATACATTTCGACGTTCTGCTGCGCGCCCCCCGATTGCAGCACATCCTCCAATAGCGCCGTCAAATCCGTCCCATTGGGGGCCAGCACGCTGCATACCTCGACAAAGGGCCTCCCCAGCGCGTCCGGCCCCAGCCCCAGCAGGCAATCGGCCAGTTCGTTGATATCTACCACGCGCAACTGCTCATCGAGCAGGACAAAGGCGTCGCCAATGTTCTGAAACAGGCTGCGGAACCGCGGTTCCGATTCGCGCAGATCGCGCTCGATTTGTTGCCGCCGCAGCCATATAGTCACCTGATAGGCAAACGTCTCGATGATGTGCGGCATGGCGAGATGTTGCCCGGCAGGTAGCATAATCGTGACGGCGCCCAGCAATTGGTCATCCTGCGCCAGACCAATCCCCCAGATCTCGCCCGCCCCTAGCTTTTGCTCCAGCGCCGCGGCATCTTCCGGGCTGATACGTCCCAGGGCCATGTGATAGATGCCCCCCACCGGCAGCAGTTGCCGCTTTTTCATCTCTTCGTACACTCTCGGCGGCAGTTGGTATTGCGCCGGAATGAGCTGGTACTCCACCGCGCTGTTGAGGATCTGCCAGGTAGACGTAGAGGCAGAAAAGGCCCGGGCGGTCAGCACGTGGTTTTCTGTATCATACGTGGCGATATGCACCATCATCCCGTCGGCCAACTCGCGGAACCTGTCAGCAACGAACTGATAGCCATCTTCCACAGGGGCCAGCCCCACCAGTCGCGTGGCAGAATCGGCCAGCAGCGAGAGCTTGTAATTGCTCAATCGCAAGGCTTCGTCAGCCCGCCTGCGCTCGGTAATATCCTGCCCCAAGATGAGCATGCCAGCATACCCCCCTTGGGCGTCTTGCAGAAATCGGATGGTCCAGGATATGATCCGCTCCTGCCCGTCCTTGCGCCGAATCCTGGCTACCTGGTCATCCAGCCCCATGCCCTGACACCGGGCCTGCCTGACCGCGTACAACAACTCCTGGCGGTATGTCTTGTCGGGGTAGAGCTTTTCCCAGATATTCCAGCCCCTCTGTAACTCTCCGCGCGAATAGCCACTGATCTGCTCGGCGGCGCGGTTCCAGGCGACAATACCGCCACGATTGTCCACCATCGTCAGCCAGACGCTGGCGTTGTCAATGACAGCCTGCAAGGATTGGTGCAGCCTGTAACGCTCCACCTCGGCCTGTGCCCGCTGAATGGCAGCCCCCAGCGTGCCCGCCGCCGCCCGCAAGGCTTCCCGCTCGGCATACGACCATTGACGCATGGTCACGCAATCATCAAACTCGACCAGGCCCCACCACTCGCCCCCCTTGAAAATGGGGACAACGATCACCGATTGAATCCCCTGCATGGCGAGCGCCTCGCGCTCATCCGCGTCCAGGTCGCGCACCAGCCCGTGGATCACCTCGCCCCGCGCCAACCTGCTCGGCCAACGATGGAAACCACTCTCCCTATAGGAGAACTCGAGCAGTTCGGGGCTAGTGGCAACGCGGCTATCCTCCGGCGCCACCCACTCGTATCGCTGGCTGGCCAGCAACTCGCCCTCAGGCGAGAGATGGTTCTCGAACAAACGGACCCGGCTCAGTTCGGCGGCCCCTCCCAACCTCGCCAGCACTTCACGTATTTCCGCGTTCCAGGCAGTAGTCGTCAGCAAGCGCTGCGACGCAAAACTCACCGCTTCTAGAATGGCGTCTCGGCGTCGCAGCGCGTCTTCGGCGAGCTTGCGCTCGGTGACGTCGAGAGAAAAACCCACCACCCCGACAATACGCCCGCTATCATCCTTGTACGGTATTTTGCTCGTCTGCCACCAGCGCAACCCCGTTGAGGTGCAAATAGGCTCCAAAATATCCCATTTGCTGCGCCCTGAAGCAACGACCTCCCGATCATCTTGCCAGTAGGCGTTTGCATGGTCCGGAAAAAGCTCGGATACAGAGTGACCTTCAATGGCAGACCTGGGCAAACCAACCGCCTCGGCCAGTGCGCGGTTCACCCGCAAGAAATGGTTTTCTGTATCCTTGTAAAAGATCATCGCAGGAACAGAATCCAGAATGGTTTCCTGCTCGCGCTGCTGGTAGCGGAGGGTTTCCTGCATGCGTTTGTACAGCGTGGTGTCGTGAGCCACGACACAGCGATAGGCGGCGCTCTGTCCATCCGCGCCACGCAGACGGCACACTTGCAGCCGCGTCCAGCGCAACGCGCCATCGGCGACCAGCACGCGCAGCTCGACGGGCGGCGTCACCTGGTCGCACGCCGCATCGTCTTGTGTCTGTAGGACGGCCAGGGCCTTTTGTCGGTCTTCTGGATGGATGGCATTTATCCAGGCCAGGGGTGCCTGATGCAGCGCCTTCGCGGGGTAGCCCCACACTCGCTCATAGGCCGCATTCACATAGAAGAGGTCGCGTAGATCATCGCTGTAGATCCAGATCACGTCGGGAGGTGTATCCGCCAACTCGGTTGCAGACGGCACCTCTTCACCGGACTGGCGTCTCGGTAACGGCGCATCCGGTAGACGTTGGGAGCTAGAGGCTGGCATAGTCGCGCCTTTCCACATAGCTAGCAGGGAGACGACACACTCCCCATTCTTCGTTGAAGGGAACCCTGAAGAGCTACTCGATGCTGCAATCAGCAATCGAGTAGCGTGATACAGCACCTTTGGTGTACCCCAGTTGTGGGGCTAGAGCGCTCTGCCACGAATATAGCTATGTTCAGCTTGCCTGTCAAAGAATTGTGCCGGTTAGCCTGTATTCAACAGCGCATGAGTAGTTTTGCTGCCCTGTAGCCGAATGGGCATACCACACCCTCCTCCATTGTGATAACACCCCCGAAAAATACTTGACAAATCTTATCAAGTATTATATGATAGGCCATCAGCTACAAGAAGGATGGTGATAGCATGCTTCAGGAAAACGAGTTCGCCCCTGATTTCGTGCTGCTGTCAGGCCAGGGGGAAGAGGTTACTCTGTCCTCTTTTCGTGGCAAGAAGGTCGTGCTCTATTTCTACCCCAAGGATGACACGCCGGGCTGCACCAAAGAGGCGTGCAGCTTTCGAGATGGCTATAGCCAGTTCGTAATGAAGGGAGCGGTTGTAATCGGCGTCAGCCCCGATCAGCCCGACTCCCACCAGAGGTTCCGAGTCAAGTTCGGCCTGCCCTTCCACCTGTTGAGCGACCCCGACCACAAGGTCGCCGAGATGTATGGAGCCTGGGGAACCCAGACGTTGGGCGGCCAAACCTACGAGGGCATCATCCGCTCTACCTTTGTGATCGACGAGCAAGGCAAGATCATCCGCGTCTTTCCCAAGGTAGACCCAGAAGGGCACGCAGAAGAGGTCCTGGCCCTGCTCTAGCGCACCCGTAGCCGCGCTGTTGCCCAAAAGTCACACTTCGTCGGCTCGACACACACCGCTGAGATACGTGGCGACTTGACAATCGCCACGTATCATGCATGATACCACCCAGAGGGCAGTCTGAATGAGGGTTACAGAAAGCGGCATGACCAGCAACATCGAAACCTTGACAACGCTACCTCTGCTGAAGGAGCTAGACGATGGGGCGCGGCTGCGGCTGGCCCCCCATATCCTGCACCGCACCCGCAGCGCGGGAGAGTTGATCTTGCTCGAGGGCGAACCGTGCGAAGCCATCTACTTTGTGGCTCGCGGGTTGGTGCGGCTGCGCCAGTTCTCGCAGGAGGGGCGTACGCACGTGCTCGCCTATTTGGGGCCGGGCGAATCGCTGAACCTGGCGGCTTGCCTGGACGGCGGCCTGAACATGGCTACCGTTGACGCCTGGACCGATGTCGAGCTGGCTGCCATTCCCACACGCCAATTCGAGGCCCTGCTGCGGGAATATCCCGCCTTGAGCGTTTCCGTCGCCAGGCAACTGGCCGCCGAAGTGCGCCGCCTGAGCGCAATGGCCAAGGAATTGGCCCTTCATCCGGTGAGCAGTCGCCTGGCGCGCTTTTTGCTGTCCAATGCCGAAGAGGATTACCCCCGCCGCCTGTGGACCCAGGACGCCATCGCTGCCAACATCGGCACGGTGCGCGACGTGGTGGGGCGCTTGTTGCGCGCATTCGCCGAGGAAGGGCTGATTCGCCGCGAGCGCGGGCGCATGGTTGTCGTTGATAGAGCAGGTTTGGAGCGCAAGGCCCAAGGAGAATAACCGTTGAACACCGCCCCCCTTTCATCTCACGCCCCTACCGAGAACGCTCTGCCAGTCGTTGACCACGAACGCTGCAACGGCTGCGGCTGGTGTGCGCAGGCTTGCCATTGCCGCGCCATCGTCTTGAGCGCCGCCCAACCGCGCATTGATCCCACTCGCTGCGGAAACCCCGCCGAATGCCCACCAGATTGCCCCTCCGCAGGGCTATGCGAAGACGCCTGCCCCACCCAGGCCATCTATTGCTCCTTTGTGATCACCGACCAGGACTAGGCCAGGGGATTGGACCGCCGCCATCCTTGGCTAATGGCGCTAACTTTTGATTGTCACGGCCAGCAGATC
>JAAYXX010000301.1 GCA_012515695.1 Chloroflexota bacterium | reverse complement strand
TGGCACACTTTCGACAAGAGATTTCTTCCGTTCCATCGCCATTCCGCGCGAAATTCGCTCGGCCAGATAGGCCCGGGCCAGGTCGCGCTGACCGGCGGCCACCACCGCCAGCCGCTGGGCGGGTGCGGGAATGCCATGTCCGCCCTTGAGAAGCAGTAGATGCTCGACCGGACAAATGGAAATCTCCGCCCCCTCCTCCTGGCGGATCCCGACCAGGCGACAATCGAGGACGTCCTCCTTGGCGAGGTCCGGCAAGTCCGGGTCGGCCCGGCGGACAACCGACAGGAGGGCCATATGGAAAAGGTACGGCTTGGTTGCGGCGGGATCGACAAAGACCGCCCCGCGCGTTCCGATGCCCGCCAGGCGCTCGGAGGCCATGGCTCGGAACTGCTCGAATACGGGTTCGCCGGGATGGAGCCAAATCACGTCCTTGCGGTCCATCGGACGGGCCACCGTGAAGTTGTCCCGGCACATCTCGGGATAGAACTCCAGAACGGGCAACAGCGGGTCCATCGCGCCGAACCGGAGCGGCCGGAGCGAGAAGACCCCGTCCATGTCGCCATCAATCTCGATGTCCATGAGCGGGGCGGCTTGCTGGATGTATTGGCGGATGTAGCCGGGAAGCAGGCGGAAGTAGATTTCCTGTTCCATGTTGGCTCGCAGCCGGGGCAGGTCTTTCGCCACGTCGCCCCCCTTGCCGTACAGCGCTTGTTCGCGCTTGGCCAGAGCCGCGACCTGCTCCTTCGTGAGGCGGCCTTCCAGTTGCTCCGCCACGGCTTCGGCGTCCCCGGTGACGGCCAACTCCATGTACCGCTTGATGGAGACGCCATCGAAAATGCGCCCGATGCAATCGAACACCTTGTCGGACTGGAGCTCTTTGCGAATCTTCTCCAGCTTGTCGAGCAGCACCTTCAGCACCCGGCCCTCGCGGGTCGAAGGCGCCACCAGATTCAAGATGACAACCGGATCGTGCTTCTGGCCGTAGCGATGAATGCGGCCCATGCGCTGTTCAAGACGCGCGGGATTCCACGGCACGTCGTAGTTGATCATGATCCAGCAAAACTGAAGGTTGATACCTTCGCCGGCCGCATCCGTGCAGATCAGAAACCGCGCCCCTCCCTCATCGTGGGGTTTTCGGAACCGCTCCACCTCGTCTTCGCGCTGGAAATACGGCATGCCGCCATGAATCTGGGCAATCTGGCCAGTGTAGCCCATGCCCCCCAGCCGGCGCACGAGAAACTCCAAGGTGTCGCGATGTTCGGTAAACACAATGAACTTCTCGCCGATGAACCGGGAATCGGTCAGGACCTCCCGGAGCTTGTCGAACTTGGACTCGTGCCCGCCGTCGTGAACGTTACGCGCCAGATCGAGCAATGCCTTGACCTGCTCTTTCTCGGCCAGGAGGTCGGTCAGAGAAGCCGCGACGACACCCTGCAGCAGGCGCTCTTCGGCGGCTTCATGGGCTTCGCCGTGTTCCTCATCGCCTTCATCATCTGCGCCGGTGGTGTCGAGCAGATCGTCCTCGTGCAACCGCGCCTGGAGGGTCAGCATTTGCTCGGTGGTGATCTTGCCGTCCTGGATATCGTTGATCAGGGAGTTCAGCTTCTCCATCCGGCGCTCGAACGAGCGCAGAAGGGCATAGGTTGAGCTGGCCAGTCGCCGCTGGAATACGCTCATGGCCAGCCGGGCCGCTTCCCGATTCAGCAACTTGGCCTTGTTGTAGACGAAGCGCAGGTAGTCCGTGGTTTCGTCGTAGAGCTTCTGTTCGCTCACTTCGCCTTGGCTGAGTTCGTAGCCGAGAGTGTCGGACATGCGCTTCGGATAGAGCGGCCGACCGTCCAGAAAGACCATCTCCTCCTTGGTGCGCCGGATGAAGTGCGCCTGCCGCTGCTCGCGCGGAAAGACTTCGAAGGCATCCGGCGTGGCCAGCATCTCGGGCTCGAGCAACCGCCACAGCGCATAGTACGGATAAGCCTTCCCCATGTGTGGAGTCGCGGTCAGGAGAAGCAGGTGGTGCGCACACCACCCCAGGCGCCAGTGGTCGCTCTGTACCTGCGCCCCGGCCAGAGCCTCGGCCAGGCAATAGCGGCCGGTCTTGCGAACGCGCAAATCATTGCCCCGGTCCGCGGCCAGCTTGTGGGCTTCGTCGAAAATGACGAGATCGTAAGGCGCCACGGCCGTCTCGCGGAGGCGGGCGAAAACCCGCGGACTGGCCAGGGTATCCACGCTGACAATGACGCGGTCGCCCGCTTCCCCCAGAAACGGATTGTCCGCCCGCGCATCCGCGCCGGTGACGATGCGGAAAGGCAGATTGAACAGCGTCAGCAACTCGCGCCGCCAGTTGCCCACCAAACCGGCAGGGGGAACAATTAATATCCGCCGCAGCAACCGACGGGACAGCATCTCCCGGATGTACAGACCGGACATGATGGTCTTGCCCGCACCGGCATCATCGGCCAACAGAAAGCGCAGCCGGGGCTGGATGAGCATGTGGTCATAGACGGCGATTCGCTGGTGCGGCAGGGGGTCAATGCTGGAGATTTCCGTGGCGAATGCCGGATTCATCAGGTGGCCAAAGGACAGGCGCTCGCCTTCGGCCAGGACCTTCACGATCTCCGGCTGGGCGGTGAAATCCAAAATCGCCGGTGACGGCGGTTCGGTTTTGTCATAGGCGGCCATCTCTTCGGCTACGCGCAACTCAAGCTGTTTCAGGTTGTTCCAGTAGAGGCGCGAAGGCTTGGTCTGTTTGTTTTCCCAGCGGTTGACAGTGGCAAATGAGACGCCAAGCAGATCCGCCAAGCGTTGTTGCGTCAATTTGTGGGTCTCCCGAAGCGAGCGAATGCGCGCCGGATAGTCGGCAGGAACCCGAAATTTCTCTCCCCTGTTTGTTGCCATGCCCGACAATGTGGCACAATTCACAGGTGGAGTCAACCGATTATCGCGTGAATTATGTGCTGCAATATGACAGATGTTATATATGCAGCTCTTGACATATTCCGACTTTGTGGTAATATGGTTCCAACGATTGATCTTTGAAAAGCGATTTATAGGTCCGAAAAGGGGTCAGTCCCGTAATATAGTAATGTTCTCTGAATCTCCTGAATACTCCGCCTTGTAAGGAGCCAATGATATGCACATGGCCGGAGTGGATGGATGCCGGGAGGGCTGGCTTTGTGTGGATGAGCGCGAAGGCAGGCTTGCGGGGCATATTTTCAGGTCGTTCGCTGAACTGACGACCTGAACGATGCTTTCGCCGCTCTCTGGACCGCCCACCGCATCGCCAACGGCACCGCCCAGGTCTTCGGCGACCGCGCCCCCGACAAGTTCGGCCTCCGCATGGAAATGTGGGCCTGACGCCCAGCATGTTTTCCACGGTCGCTATGGAAAACTTTTTGCCCC
>JAAYXX010000300.1 GCA_012515695.1 Chloroflexota bacterium | reverse complement strand
CAACACGATGGGCCGATCCTCGCCGCCCACTTCCCGCCAGTTGGTGATCTTGCCCGTATAGATGTCCGAGATTTGCTGGATGGTCAGCCTATCCACCGGATTATTTGGATTGACCACTACCGCAATAGCATCTCGCGCGATGACAAACTCTACAGGCAAAATACCATTCGCCTCCGCCGCGCTGATCTCGATGTCGCTCATCTGGCGCGATGCGTTGGCAATATCCACCGCTCTGCTAATCATGGCAGCGATGCCCGTGCCAGTGCCGCCGCCCGTAACAGAAATGCTCACTTCGGGATGAATCTGCATATACGCTTCCGCCCAGGCCAGCGCCAGGTTGACCATTGTATCCGACCCCTTGTTTTCAATGGTGTCGGGGCTTGTCGCGGGAGCTGGTTGCTCCTCAACACGCTGCGAACCGCCGCAGCCCGATAGCAGCAGCGCCAACACGAGCATTGCCACAGCGAACACCGCCTTCAACAGCACAGGCCAGCCAACAGACAGGCGAGAGGGCGCAACATCACCCCCTCGACCAGAGGCGTTGACCCTATGCGATCTCGTTTGCATCGAGTTCAGATCCTCGCATGTACCAGGAGCGCTCTTTTCGATATCCTGCCACGTGCCATTGCCCACCACAAGCCCTTAGCGCCCACCGGCTACCGCTCCTTCCCGCGAGCGCCCATCATGCGTTCAGCAGCCCAGGCACTCGCTCGCGCATGGCATCGCGCACCACCAAACAACAAAACGACGCATTCTGTCCTCCTGATTAGTGGGATGGTGGTGCTTCATCCTTCCCCATCATCATAGAATGCGTCGTCCAACAACAGTTTAGCAGACAGCCAGAAAAAAGCCAAGCGCCCGGCAGGATAGACCAGGCCCTCCTACCAGGCGCTATTCGCTTTCACACCACGCCTGACCTAACCAAGATCGGGCGTATCCACCACATAGACCTGTCGATGCCCCTCATGCACCGAGTCAAAGCAAATCTGCCGGTCATCCCGGCTCCAACGCGGGTGCAGGTCGCACCGGATTTCCCCAGTGAACGCAGGCGGCGAGAGGAACTTGCCCACGATCACCTCCCGGTCCTCGTCCACCACGTATATCTTTAGCGTGCGCAGGTTCGTGACCGGGTCCGGATACGTGTCGGTGAGAATCCACTTGCCATTGTGCGAATAGCTGCAATGCACGTCTTGGGTCAGCAACGACTCGCCGACAATCTGGTATTCACCAGTCTGCTCGTCAACCAGGTAGAAATGATCCCCCTGATCCCCGATGCGCGTCCAGGCCAGGATTTCCCGGTCATTGCGCCAGTCAAAATGCGAGACCATGCCATCCTTGAGCACCAGACGCAGGTCCGAGCCATCCCGCCCAGCGGTAAACATCAGCGTCTTCCAGCTCTTCTCGCCCTCTGGACGCCAGCGCGCCAGAAATGCAAACCGAGTCTCGCTGGGGTTCAACAGCGTATGGTTGAACCACAGCTTGGCGTTCGCCATGTCCTTCGGCTGCCCCAGAAAATCGTACACGGCTTTCATGGACACGGCCAGCCAGCTCTTGCTAGACCCCTGGTCCATCACGAAAACGCCGTCTCCGGCGGGGTGCAACTGGTCCGCATACAGGTCGGGCAACCCGGCATAGCCATAGCCTGGGCGCATCTGCGCAAGCCGGGCAAAGTTGAGGCCAAGCGCAATCCTGCCCCCTTGCCCCACGTCGCTTATGGCCGTGCGCCCCACAGGCGAACCGCCCAATACCCTCTTCTCGCCGCTGAAAACATCCAGCACGACGGAGACAAACGCTTTCCCTACCCGGTCGTTGTAGATGATCTTGCGGCTCGGGTCGGCGGGGAGCCAGTGCAGCATCGCCCCCTGCTGCCAGTTGAACGCCCGCGTCTCGGCCAGCCGTATATACTCCCCACTCTCCAGATCAGTCATGCCAATAGTCGCCACATCATCTGCCGTGGGGGGGCGATCCTGAAAAGGCACCTCCAGGCTTAATAGATAGCGACCTGTTGCATCCCAACAAGGCATATCATAGTAACCAAACCAGTGATAAAGCGGTCCCTGTGTGACCGCGCGAGGGGTTGGATAAGTGTTCATCGCTGCTGTCATGACCTCCAATAGGTGCTCTCCGGATACCAGCACGTTGACGCTGTGGACAACGTCAGTTCCTCGATAGTATAGCCCTACCTGCGCGTTGGTTCAAGCGCGTCAGATCGCTTACGACTCGTCCAGGCGCATACGCCCATCGGCGTCTGGCACATAGCGCATCATCCCTTGCGGGACGTGATTCGCAACCTGCAGATGTCCGGCATCCATATATTCCCAGATCGTCTGTAGCGGGCGAGTGTGGGGAACCCACTTTTCCACGATCACTACGCCGTGGCCAGGCAACACGGTAAAGGCCACCTGCCGCGGATCATCAGGATCGCGTAACGACTGCGCTCGCCCAAAAGCCGCCCTGATCCCTTGCGCCTGAGCCTCGGTGGCGCAAGAAACGGGATAGTAGTAGTAGGGCGGGTCCAGTGGCACAAACTCCACCAACTTGGGGTTGTACGCGTACACCCCGCGATGACCATGCAGCTTGGAGCGAGTCACCGGCACGTTCGCGGTCGATGCCCACTCGCGGCCCAGAGTGATTCGGGGCAGAGCATCGTCCATAGACACCATCTCTACCGCCTCGGACGAGGGAGCCACGTCAAGACGACCTTCCACCGGCCTTACCAGCGCCCCTTTCCCATCGGGGCACGCCCCTGGAATCACCGCCAGTTCGTCCAGCGTAAGGTTCCCCTTGTCTACCGGCCGGGCGCTACCAGTAGCAGTAGCAACCAGCGCATTGAGCGCCGGGTCCCAGCTACCAAAGCAGCCTTCACTATACTGGCTGGCAATCGCATCGGACACAGACGGCACGTACACCAGGTCAGATACTCGGATCATCTCGGTGAAGAAAT
>JAAYXX010000299.1 GCA_012515695.1 Chloroflexota bacterium | reverse complement strand
TTGGCAAACCCAGCGATGATATCATTGTCGGAACGCTGGAAGGGGTGCGCGTGGCATTTCTCCCGCGCCACGGCAAGGGACACCGGATCAGCCCCAGTGAGCTACCCACGCAGGCGAATGTGTGGGCCATGAAATCCCTGGGAGTTACGCATCTAATTTCGATTAGCGCCGTGGGCAGCCTGCGAGAGGAGATGGCGCCCCGCGATATCGTCATCCCCGATCAGATTTTGGATCGCACCAAAGGAGTGCGCCCCGCCACCTTTTTCGGTGATGGTATCGTCGTGCATATCTCGTTTGCAGAGCCGTTCTGCCCCGAATTGCGTCGCATCATGTACGAGGCGGCAGTGGAGGTTGGTGCTACTGTCCATAATGGGGGTACGATGGTCGTCATGGAAGGCCCCCAGTTCTCCACCAAGGCCGAGTCTCACTTTTACCGCCAGATCGGGGGAGACCTGATCGGCATGACCGCTCTGCCCGAAGCCAAGCTGGCGCGTGAGGCCGAGATATGCTATTGCACGATGGCAATGGTCACCGACTATGACGTGTGGCGCGAGACCGAAGACACCGTCACCGCCGATATGGTGGTAGCGAATTTGCTGGCAAACGTGGGCACGGCCAAGGAGGTGCTGCGGAAGGCGCTTCCCCATATCGCCGCTTCCCAGTGCACAGGCCCCTGCGGCAACGCCCTGGCGAACGCGTTCATCACGCAGCCCCAAGCGATGCCCCCCGAGCGGGTCAAAGAGCTAGAGCTGCTGATTGGCAAGTACGTCTCCTGAATAATGAACACGGGTCGGACCTCATTCTTCTAGGAGGCTCGACCCGTGCTTTGTTATTCCCATCCTCGCCAGGAGGGGGTATTACTGGTATTCTTGTTTGATGGCGCGGCGCATGTCGCGCTCCGAGTCGCGCTTGGCAATTGTCTCGCGCTTGTCGTATTGGCGCTTGCCTCGCGCCAACCCAATCTCCACCTTGGCGCGATTGTCTTTCAGGTACAGCTTCAGAGGGACGATTGTATAGCCCTTTTGTTCGGCTTTACCGAGCCAGCGGTCAATCTCCCGGCGGTGCAGCAGCAACTTGCGGTCGCGGTTCGGGTCGTGATCCTGATAGCTGGCTTCAGCGTACCCGGCAATGTGAGTGCCGATCAGCCAGGCTTCACCATTGCGAATGGTGACATAACTATCACGCAGGTTCACCCGCCCCGCCCGGATGGACTTGATCTCTGACCCCACCAGCACCAGCCCCGCCTCAAGCGTTTCATCTATAAAGTAATCATGGTATGCTTTGCGGTTCGAGGCGATCAGACGATTGCCACCACGAACCGGTTCCTGGTCCTTCTTTTTGGCCATGTGTCATTCTCCGTTCAGTAGGTATTCCACAGCGCGGTGCAATTGAGGGTCTCGCCCGGCCTCGACGTCCTCTTCCGTCAATGGTACCTCGATATCTGGTTGGATGGGCTTCCCATCGGGAGATTCGCCATCCGGCAGGTAAAACTTGGCTGTGGTCACACGCAGGCTAGAGCCGTCCTGTAGCGTATGCACATTCTGCACCGACCCTTTCCCAAGCGTTGGCTGACCGATCAAGATGCCCCGGTCGTGGTCGCGAATTGCGCCCGCCACAATCTCGGAGGCGCTCGCGCTGCCGCCGTTAATCAGCACGACCAGGGGAATATCCCGCGCAATTCCCTGGTTGCTGACGCGATACTCGACCTCCACATCGCCACGCCTCTTTTCGGTCGTAACCAGGGCACCGCCAGGCAGGAACTCCCCGGATACGTCAATAGCCATCTGCAAATAGCCGCCAGGGTTGCTACGCAGGTCGAAAATCAGGCCCACAGGCTCCTGACTGAGCATTTCCTCTAGGGCAGTCCGCAGTCTCTTTTCGGCGATGGCGTTGAACTCGGTCAGGCGGATATAGGCGACGTTGCCATCGAGCATTTTGGACTCAATCACGGGGCTTTCTACTCTATCGCGAGTAACCGGCACAATAAAGGGTTCCTCGACGCCTTCGCGCTTGACCAGCAGCCGCACCACGGTCCCTGACGGACCGCGGATCAGGGCGATAGCTTCCAATTGGGTCTTGCCTTCCAGGGACTGTTCGTCAACTTCCAGGATAATGTCCCCCGGT
>JAAYXX010000298.1 GCA_012515695.1 Chloroflexota bacterium | reverse complement strand
CACCGGGGCTATCCCGCGCCTGGATCAGGCCACCAAAGCGACCTATCCCATTGGGAAGGCATACATTGACCAAAAAGTGTGCATCCCCTGGTCGGGGCGGGCGGATTGTATCGTCTGCGAGGAGATGTGCCCGCTCCCCGACAAGGCCATCAAGCTGGAGCAGCACGAGGTCATAGACACCTGGACGGGGGAACCGCGCATGCGCTATTTCCCGGTGGTGCGCCACGACCTGTGCATCGGCTGTGGGTTGTGCGAGCAAAAGTGCCCGGTTAACGGCGAAGCGGCCATCCGGGTAGTCGTTGATCCCATGCTGTATTAGCGAGTTGGCAAAGCGCCCGAATGAGTCTTGACAAATAGCCCGGTAACAGCCATTGCCCAATCTCCCTAATGCAGGCATCATTGTAGCCGCCAAGGATGGCGGCGGTCCAATCTACCCTTCGCGGGCGCGTCGGGTTATCGCGGCAAAATCTGGCATCATTGGACCGCTGGCTTCCAGCCGGTATCATTGCAAGCCGCCAAGGATGGCGGTGGTCCAATCCCCCTCCACGGAGCCACGCCAGATGTTACGGCATTGATTTCTCCATCTTGATCCACCTCGCAGGTGCAGCATCCCTGCCGCGGCATTGATGCTACTTTTACGCAGCAGGAGGCTGTGCCTGCGATACACCTCATCCTCGCTCGACAGGCTCGTACTTGACAGCCATACCCCGACGACCTATAATAATGATAATCATTCCTAATTAGTCAACGGATTGGAGAGCGCGCACCATGAGCGAGCAGTATCAAGCGCCTGGTTCCCAGCGAAGCTCTGACATCCGATTGACCCCGCAACGCATCGCCATTCTTCAAGTGTTGCGCTCCACAGACACACACCCCGATGCCAGTTGGGTGTATGACGAGGTGCGTAAACAGTTGCCTCACATCAGCCTGGCTACCGTCTATCGGAACCTGACCAGGCTGGCTGAGGCCGGTATGATCGTCAAACTAGAGTTGGAGGGTCAAGTCAGCCGCTGGGATGGACGCACGCAGGCCCATAACCACATTTCCTGCACCCGCTGCGGGCGGGTTGCCGACATCGCACCCGTCTCCTTGACCGAATCGGTCTGGGACCACATCACAGCTACTTCTGGGTTCCGTGTCAAAGGGTATTATCTCACATGCTATGGCTGCTGCCCGGATTGCGTCCAAAGGGACGGCGCCCGGCAGAGCGAAAACGTTTGACGCAGGTTACCGATTCACTTAGAATCCGGTTCCATAGTAGTCAATCCATTGGAGAGGAGCACGATTGATGAGCGCATCAGAAAACCCTATAGAAGACATCCTGAAAACCGCTATTCGACGCGAGATCGACGCGTACACGCTGTATAGCAACGCGGCGAAAAATGCCCAGGCGGGGCCGGCGGCGGAAATCTTGCGAGACCTGGCCGCCCAGGAAGTGGGCCACCGCAACAAGCTGGAGGGCCTGCTCAACGGCAAGGTGTTCAAGGCTCTTTCCAAGGGCCAGCAGCGGCAGATAGTCGATCTCAAGATCACGGACTATTTGATCGACGTACCCCTGACCTCCGATTCCGATTTTCAGGACGTGTTGATCGTCGCAGGCAAGCGCGAAAAAGCCAGCCACGAGTTGTACGAAGCCCTGGCCCGGATAGCCCCCAGCGACGAAACCCGCCAGTTGTTTACCTACCTGGCAAACGAGGAATTGACCCACAAGCGACGGGTCGAAAGCCTGTACGACGAACTGGTCTACCGGGAGAACTAGCCGCTTTGCTCGCCAGGGGTTAAATGGCGATAGACTGCGGCACGCGGGAGCGTCGAATCGACGGATGGCGCTGGCGTTGTAGACGCCGCGAATCATTTGGATCACCGCCCGAAGGAGCTGGTAGCATGAAAAAGTGGGAATGCCTTGTCTGTGGTTATATCTATGACCCTGAGATCGGGGACCCGGATCATGGCGTAGAGCCGGGAACGGCGTTTGAAGACCTCCCCGAAAGCTGGGTGTGCCCCGAATGCGGCGCTGCCCAGGATATGTTTGAGGAAGTGGACTAACTCTAGCGCAATAATAGATGTACCCGTGTCCGCAGGGGAAAAGCGGATTCCGTGGGGGCAATATAGCTCATTCCTTCATACTCTGAGTCCGTCGCGGCGGACTCACCCCTCACTTTTGTGTTGCCTGCCTGGCGCACACCACTCTACATTCATCACAACTATTATCACACTCCAACACAACATAAAATCGAATACGAGGAGGCCAGATGAGGCTGGTCATCATCGGAAACGGCGTGGCTGCCATAACGACAGCCCGCTTTGTTGCCGAACAAGACCCGTCCAGCGAAATCCTGATCTACTCCGATGAGGATTATCTATATTACTCGCGGCCCAGGTTGATCGACCTGGTGGCGGGCCAGGCTTCTGCCCAAGACCTCGTGGTCTATCCTGAGGAATGGTATACCCGACGGGGAATCACCAATTTTCTGCGGCATCCTGTGACTGCCATCAGGCCGGAAGCCCATCATATAGTGCTTGGCGATGGGGAGATCGTGCCATATGACCGGCTGCTGATTGCCACGGGCGCCAGCGCGCGCGTTCCGCCGACGCCCGGAAGCGACAAGGCGGGCGTGTACACCTTGCGTACGATGGCAGACGCCCTGAACCTGTACGCCAACGCGGAAGAGGTGGGTCAGGTCGTCGTCCTGGGCGGGGGGCTGCTGGGGCTGGAGACAGCCAGAGCATTGCGTGCCCATCAGGTGGATGTGACGGTAGTCGAGCTAAAGCCCCACCTGCTGCCCCGCCAGCTTGACGTGACGGGCGGCGACCTGTTGCAGGCGCTTATCGAGAGAACCGGCATTCGCTTTATCACCGGCGATACTGCCGACGCAATTCTGGGGGATGGCCGGGTGGAGAGCGTGCACCTTGCGAGCGGCAAGGTGGTTCCCGCCGAGATGGTGGTTATCTCGGCAGGCATCCAGCCCAATATCCGGCTGGCCCAAGAAGCGGGAATCGTCTGCAAGCAGGGGATTGTCGTAGACGAGCGCCTGCATACCAGCGCCGAGGATGTCTATGCTGTGGGCGATGTGGCCGAGTTTGGCGGGCGTATTTGGGGGATCGTCCCGGCAGCTTTGGCTCAGGCTCGTGTGGCAGCGAGCCAGATCTTGGGCAAGGAGGCCACCTACCACGACATTGTGCCAAGCACAACGCTCAAGGTAATCGGCATTGACGTCACCTCGATAGGCGAAATCTCGCCCGTTGGCGACGGTTTCCGAGAGCTGCGCCACATAGACCCAGAGGCGGGCATCTATAGAAAGCTGGTGCTGCGCGATGGGCATATTGCGGGCGCTATCATGATGAATGATCGCAAGAACCTGAGCATCATCAACCAGTTGGTGGCCCGTCGGGCGGATGTGTCCAAGTACGCGGAGGAAATGCTGAATCCCACGTTCGATTTGAGGAGTCTGCTCGAGACATAAGAGCCATGCCCTTGCGTACCGGTCTCAGATACCCAAGGGTTGGCAAGGAGGGATGAGTATGGATACGGAATATGTCATCGGCTTGCTCAAGCACGACATGATGGCAGAGCATCAGGCCATCATCCAGTACTTGGCACACGCCTACGCGATGGGCGAAGGGGAAATCGCCTGCGAGATCGAGGCCATCTCCCGCGACGAGATGCGCCATCTCGAATGGCTGGCGGAGACCATTGTAGAGTTGGGCGGCGACCCGACAATGGAGCGCCTCCCGGTGGATTTTAGCTCTGCTCCCCCAGCAGACCAGCTCCACAAAGACATAGACCTGGAACAGATGGCGATTAACGACTATCGGGCGCACATTCAGGCCATTGACGACCCCAAAATACAGCGCCTATTGAGGCGCATTTTGCACGACGAACTGCGCCACCAGGACGAGTTCAGGGGGTTGGCGGAGGAGGCCGCCAAGGGCGAAGGGATGACTGCCGTGCCAGAGGGCGAGCAGGACCAACCCATACCGCCCGAGCCAACGGCCCCGCCGCGCCTTGCCAGCATCCTGAACGAGGGAGTGCGGCACGAGTATACCGTGATCCTGCAATATCTGTTCCACTATTTCGTTGCCGAAGGCAAGGAACTGTCGGAAGAAATGCGTGAAGCCTCGATCAACGAGATGCAGCACATGGGCTGGCTTTCGGAGGAGCTTTCTGGCAGGGGAGGCAGGCCAGACATGAACCACGAAGAACCGGTGCTGACCAGGGACATGATCAAGGCGTTGCAGGCGAATATCGCCGTAGAGGAAAGCGTCACCGGCAGTTACACGGATCATCTCCCAGAAATCGAGGACCCCGACCTGCGCCTGCTGCTTTCCCGCATTCGCGATCACGAAATGTATCACAGTGCCGTGTTCCGCGATCTCCTGGAAGAAGTCAAGCAGGAATCGGGCGCGGCGCCAGCCTCCGGGCAGGCCGCCAAACCGATAGAGAAGCGACCATCCACTATCCCGTCTGTGGGTAGCCTGAAAAGCCAAGATCGGTAGACAGGAGGACGATCATGACCGACTATTTAATGCGTGAGAGCGCTCCCTTGGCCTCGGAAACCTGGGCCAAGATTGACGACATGGTGGTGACCGTTGCCAGGAAAACCCTGATAGCGCGGCGGTTTATCGACCTGGTAGGCCCCTTGGGTTGGGGCGTGGAAATATCTCCCAGATTCGGCTTTGACTATGAGCAGCCTTATGTCGCCCAGCAGCCCGAATATGTGCCTCTGATCGAGTTGAGCCAGACGTTCAAGCTGCGGGGTAAGCATCTGGCCGTGGCCGATCAGACCCCCTTTGCCCTGGACCTGGGCGCGGCGGCCATTGCGGCGATGGAACTCGCCAAGGACGAGAACGAGTTGGTGCTGGGCAGCCTGCTCAAAAACCCCCAATGCACCAGTGATATCGGTGATTGGACTACCCCCGGCGGGCCTTTTGGGGCCATCTCGACTGCCATTGGCAAGCTGCGCGCCAACCATTTCGACGGGCCTTTTGCCCTGGTGATGAGTCCTGCCAGATACGCGCAACTGGCCGCCCTGATGCAGCAGGGACAGCGCGAGATCGTGATGGTCGAGTCCATCGCAGACGGAGGCATTTTCCAGTGGCCTGATATGGCCGATGACAAGGTCCTGTTGATTGCCAACGCCGCGTGGAACCTGGACATTGTCGTGGGCCAGGATATTGTCACGGCGTATGAAGGCAACGACGGCCTGGATCACCTGTTCCGGGTGTTCGAGACCATCGCCCTACGGGTCAAGCGTCCGGGCACTGTCTGCGTCTTGCAGTAATAGCCGCCCCAACGGGCGCTCGGTTTGTATGCTCAGCGCGAGGGGCAACCTCGCGCTCAGTTTTGCACGGAAAGGAGGCTTTACGTGCCCGATCAAGAAGTAACCTTTCGCATCGGAGGCGAGGCGGGCCAGGGCGTTGAATCCGGCGGCATGGGGTTCGTCCAGGCGCTCACTTTTGCCGGGCTATATGCCATCGGCATACCGAATTACTTTTCGCGGATTCGCGGAGGCCAGAACTTTTACACCATTCGCGCCAGCGACCAGCCGGTGTATGCAATCACGGATACCGTGGATTTGTTGCTCTGCCTAAACGCCGAGACGTTAGAATGGCATATTGGCGCGATAGCGCCGGGCGGCATCGCCCTGCTCGATGATGAAACCAAATTCGACGAGGAGCTGACCAGGGGGCGCGATGTGCAAATCATTCGCGCACCGGTGGGCAAGATCGCCGAGCAACACGGCAACAAGATCATGAAGAACACCGGCTTTTTGGCCGTAGCGGGCGCGCTGGCCGGTGTGGACGTGGAGCCGATTATCGCCGTCATCCACAAGAACTTTCGCGTCAAAGGGGACAAGGTTGTCCGCCAGAATGAGGCGGTTGCGCGTGATTCGTATGAATGGGCCAGGCAACAAGCAGCGGCCTCGCGGTTCAAGCTGCCTCAAGTCAAACCCCAGCCCCGCGTGGCCCTTAGCGGCAACCAGGCATTCTCCATTGGCTCCATCGTGGCGGGCTGCAAGTTCACGGCGGGCTATCCCATGACCCCCTCGACCTCCATCCTGGAGTATATCGCGGAACATGCCGACGATTGGGGGATGGTGTTCCAGCACGCAGAGGACGAAATCTCGGCCATCAACATGGCTATCGGCGCGGCCCATGCCGGGGTGCGGGCGATGGTTGCCACCTCTGGCGGCGGGTTCGACCTGATGACCGAGGGCCTGAGCCTGGCGGGCATCACCGAGACTCCGGTGGTCGTGTATCTGGGGCAACGGCCCGGCCCCGCTACGGGGCTGGCGACGCGCACCGCCCAGGGAGACCTGTTCCTGGCCTGGCATGCCGCTCATGGCGAGTTCCCGCGTGTAATCCTGGCCCCCCATACCCCCGCCGAGACGTTTGATTGCGCTATTCGAGCGTTCAACATCGCCGAAAAGTACCAGTGTCTGGTGATCGTCCTGTCGGACCAATACCTGGCTAGCCTGGCATGGGCGACAGACCTGAGCACCTTTAACATCGAGAACGCGCCCATTGACCGGGGCAAGCTGCTCTCTACAGAAGAGCTGGAGCAGATGGACGAATACCAGCGCTTTGCGGTCACGCCGGACGGCGTTTCGCCGCGCGCTATCCCCGGCTCCAGCCCCAAGGCGGTCTACCTGACCACGGCCAACGAGCACGCGGAAAGCGGCCATATCACCGAAGATGCCGCAACCACCGTAGCGCAAGTCAGCAAGCGTCTGCGCAAGCTGGACGCGGCTCGCGCCGAGATTCGCCCGCCGTACAGGTTCGGCCCGGAAGAAGCGGACGTTACTTTTGTAGCGTGGGGGTCGAGCTATGGCCCGGTCTATGAGGCTATGCAAAGCCTGAACGCGCAGGGAACCCCCGCGAACATGGTTCACTTTGTGGACTTGTGGCCCTTCCCCCGCGAGGAAGCGCGCAAGGCGCTATCCAACGCCAGGCGCATCATAGACGTAGAGGGCAACGCGCAGGCCCAATTTGCCTATATGTTGCAGGCCGAGACCGGCATACAGGTTGACCAAAAGATACTAAGATACGATGGGCGCAGTTTTACGCCGGGGTATATCCTGGACCGGCTGGAGGGAAGCGGAAATGGTCGATAAGAACGCCTACGAGAACGATGTGCGCCCTACCTGGTGTCCGGGGTGCGGGAACTTTGGGCTGCGGACTGCGTTGCAGCGGGCGCTCGTCCAGGTCGGGCTGGCCCCCGAAGACGTAATCATGGTCACGGGCATCGGCCAGTCGGGCAAGACCAACGACTATATGCGTATCTGCGGGTTCCACGGGCTGCATGGCCGCCCCCTTCCAGCAGCCACCGGCATCAAGCTGGCAAACCACGCCAAAAAGGTCGTCGTCGGGCACGGTGACGGCGATGGATACGGCGAGGGGGGCAACCACTT
>JAAYXX010000297.1 GCA_012515695.1 Chloroflexota bacterium | reverse complement strand
TGATAAGAGCGCACGGTTCCCGAAAGCGAGTCGGCGTAGGCAAAGCCGTAAAACGCCACGCCGATCAGCGCAAACTCGAAATAGCTCGCGTTATAGCTGTCGAGATATGGGCTGACGGCTGTGCCCAGCAATCGGGAGATGAAATACGAGGAGGCTATCCCAACAAACATCCAGACGATGCTCAAGATAAAGCTAAAGCGATAGCTGGTCTGGGTGAGGAAATCCCGTCGAATAAAAGCCAGAGGCTTATAGGCCACGACGCTCTCCATCCGTAAGATAAAGAAATGCCTCTTCCAGAGAGGCTGCCTGGCTGCTACAATGCTGAATCTTGGCGCCTTGCCTGACGAGAAGATCAATTACCTGCGGCAAGACCTGCTCCTCGTCCGAGATAGTGACCTTGAAATCCGCGCTGGATGAATCATGGCCGTTGCACTCTAGGTCAAGGACGCCGGGCAAGTTGCGCAGAGCGGCGGACGCATCTGGCGGCAGCCCCCCCACCTTGAGGCGATACACCTGCCGCGCAGGCAGATGACGTTGCAATTCGGCCACAGAGGCGCAGTCCAACACCTGCCCCCGCTTCATGATAGCCACCCGGTCGCATATCTCTTCCGCCTCTTCCAGCCGATGCGTAACCCAGATGACGGTGCAGCCCAACTGCTCCACCAGCCGCTTGCGGACAAAGGCTCGCAGGTCGCGGGCCGTTTTCGGGTCCAGGCTGCGGGTAACTTCGTCCATGAACAGCACACGGGGCATCACCAGCAGTCCCCTGGCGATAGCCAATCGCTGGCGCATGCCGGTGGAAAAGCTCATAAAGCGTCGATCGGCGTGTTCGGTCAGCCCGACCAGCGCCAAAAGCTCGTCAATCCGCGTCTGCGCAGCCTGCCCGCTGAGGTTGTGGAGAGCGGCAAAGAACTCGAGATTCTGACGCGCCGAGAGCCGCCAGTAAAAACTGCGCTCCTGGCCGTCCACCATGCCTACCAGCTTGCGCACCGCCGAGGCTTCGCGTACAACGTCTCGGCCACAGATCAGGGCGCGCCCATCCGTTGGCAGCACCAGCGTACACAAGATTTTGGACAGGGTGGTCTTGCCCGCGCCATTGGAGCCGAGCAGCGCCAGTACCTCCGCCTCGTGGATTTGCAGGTTTACACCGTCCACGGCAGTCAGGACATTGTCTGTGCGCCGCTCAAACAGTTGCAGATAGCCGCTGTAGCGGGGGAATCGTTTGGTCAGGTTGAACGTTTCGATGATAGTAGGCATATGTGAGTTAGAGATAGCCGGGCGAACGGCTTAACCCTCAGAAGCGCGCAGGGGATCAACCGCCAAATGCTGCTCGATGTACGCTGCGATGGCTGGCACCAGTTGCAGGTCGGCGGGCCGCTCCAGCCGATAGATGGGCACATGCTCGGCCAGCGTCGTGCACTGGAAGAAATGTCTGGTGGCTGCCTCCGGCCCTCCCAGCGAGCGCGCCGCGTAAGATTGGCTGACCAACTGGATGAGCGCATCCTTTGACGCCACCGGCACTATAGCCAACTCGGCTCCCTTGTCCAGTATATACACGGCGCGCAAAGGAGCAGGGGCTGGGTAAAAGCTCTCTCTCGTAGGCCGCGCCCTTTTTTCATAACTCGGGTGCAGACGATTCAGGGCCTCAGCATTCTCCCCCAACGCAGAGACAGCCTCCGGCCACAGCTTGAGCTGCGGAAAGCCGGGCAGGACCATCGGTATGGCGGGGGCACAATCAACCGCTACCACGTCGTCGGCCAGCATAAGGTGGCCGCGAGCCACCATAGCAGCCGCCGTGGTAGATTTGCCCCATCCCTTCCAGCCAAGGAATACCACAGCCGAACCATCCACTACAACGGCACTGCCGTGCAGCATCAGATAGCCCCGCTGCTGGAGCACGACGCCCAGACATGCCCCTGCCAAAAAGAGGCGCAGAGTATGCTCGTCGACCCCCGGGTCGGGGTCTACCGTTATCTCGCGGCCACCCCGCACGCGAAACGCGCCGACATTGGCCCAGTACAGGAGCGTTTCCTCGGGGCTGGCCTGGATACAAGGCGGTCGGCCATCAGGGACGGCCCAATCGGAGCCTACGTGGCCCAACCGTATATAAACATCAGGGGGAGCCTCACCAGCAGCCAGCTCTGGCAGGGGTATTTCGGACTGGATCGTTAAGGTATAAGCGCTATGCAGAAACATATTCACCATCGCTGAAAAAGGAGCATCGCAGGGGGAAACGCAACGAGGTACAAGAGAGGCCAGAACCTAGCCCCTCTCTCCCTGGAACATCAATTCGAAAGGCGCGATAGCCTACGATGTATCGCTACATCGGGGAACATAGCGTTCAGCCTGGCGACCTGGTCATGGCCGCTGATTCACGGGCCAGGAATCAGGTCGCCTCTCGGCAATCGCTAGCAATCGCAAGACATCATGGCAACCGGATTTCCTTCCGGATCAGCGATGTTCAAAGCATCCTTCGGGCCAGGCATCTTGCCTTGTGTAAGAACCTGCACGCTGCCGAAAGTCACCAACGCGGGAACACACCACGGCCGCTTGACTTCTGCCATTCTGAAGCCTCCTTAGTATGCAGTGCTCAGGGATTTATCGGGATTGTAGCGGACCAGTTGCCAGACAGGAACAGAAGCGGGCCTCAGCTACAATCGCCCATCGGCATGCCGTTTGCCGTATAACCGTCACCGCCGCTAAAGTCTTTTCTTATCTGTAGGGTAAGAGCACGCAAGTCACCGTACACGACAAGCTGCGGTAACGACCAGGCTTTCTTTTGCTGCATTGTCAAACCTCCTTATACATCCGAGCAGTATGCCAAAGCCACAGCCCATCATATCACAAAGAGAAGAGCACGTCAATGGATAGGTCTCAACCCTTTTGATCTTCAAAGAATTAGAAACAAACGGGACTCTTGTATCTGGCTGCGGTAACGCTCTTCAGCCATCCGCCAGCTGGGTATATCGGCGCGATTGCCCACGAGCCCTGTGTAGCGCCCCTACGCCAGCCCCACCCGCTGGAGCCACAAGGCCAGAGTCACCGCCAGGAACACGGAGGACGAGTCTGCTTCGGCCCCCGCGGGCCAGCTCAAATAGCGTTCGTAGGCGGATCGCAGCGCGGCCACGTTCACATATTCCACTATGGAGGCAGGAGTGTCATACACCACCTGCTCCACCAGATCGCGGTGCCACTCGAGCAATTTGAGCCGATAGTTGACCCCCAGATCCGCCTTGGTAAGGCGCTGCTGAACCTGTTCGGGCAGCAGGCCCAACATGGCCTCGCGCAACACGAAACGCGTCCATCCATCCCGAAGCTTCCAACTGGCCGGAAGCGCCACGCACAACTCGACCACCCGCCGGTCAAAGAAGGGATAGCGGCTCTCCAGGCCAAAGGCGCTGGAAACCTTGTCGGCCATCTGGAATACGCCTGGAAACAGGCCCGAAACGACCCCCTCCCCATGTTGCTGCCTGGCAGTCGCTACCCTGTCCGGCGTGCCTGCCAGCGCCCGTTGACGCTCGGCCAACCGCGTGCGCCGAGCCAGATCAGGGTGGATGATGTCGCTGAACCAGGACGAGGTGTTTGGCCGCCCACGTAACCAGCGCCAGGCGCGCACGACACTCTCAGGAGCCAGGGGGCGAAAACCATATTTCCAGATGACGCGCCCCGGCTGCCTTTGATGGCGTCGCGCAAAGGCTCGCGCCTCTTTGACCAGCGTTCCCCATTTCCCCAGCCGGGCAAGCTCCTGAAAGTATTCGTACCCGTGCGAAACGACCGTATCGCCGTCAACCCCGTCGAATTGCACGCGCACCCCTTGCTCTTGCGCTGCGCGAAACATGGCCCAATGCACATAGAGGTTGAACCCCAGGGGCAATTCGTCGAGATGCCACAGCACGCGGTCCAGGTCGGTAAGAGGCCCCACCTGGTCAGCATAGACCTCGTGTGGCTCCACATCGCCGCCCGCTATCACGGCTTGCATGTACTCCCGCTCGTCCCAGGCCCGCTTGTACCTTTCGGGCAGGCTGGGAAAGACCGCCGAGAAGGTATGCAGCCGGGGCCGCCCCTGTTCTTTGAGCAGCTTGCGGGCCACGCAAACGATGGAGGATGAATCCAACCCCCCGCTAAGGCAGGAGCCGATAGGATAGACGCTGCGGAGTCGGCAATTCACAGCCTCGGTAAAGGTCTCGCGAAAAGCCTCTACATATTCCTCGTCTGAGCCGAACCGGACCTCCCGCGACAGGTCGAGAGACCAGTAGCGCCGGGTTTGGGTATCTCGCGCAGTGACCTGTAGCGAGTGTGCGGATGGCAAGCAAACGACATCTCGATAGCAGGTAGCCACCTGGTCTTCCAGACTTCTGGCGAGGATATCCGCAATGCGCTCCTCATTCAGTCGCCGTGGCACCTCTGGCAGACACAGCACCCCTTTGATCTCGGAGGCAAACACGAACAGCCGGTCCGTCAGATGATAGTAGAACGGCTTGACGCCAAAATGGTCTCGCGCGCAGAACAACGTCTGATTGCGGCGATCCCAGATGGCAAAGGCGAAATCGCCGATCAGCCGGGCCGGGCAGTCTTGCCCCCATCGCTCGTAGGCGGCCAGGATGATCTCGCTATCAGTCACCGGCTCGTTTGGCGTATTCGATAGCCCCAGCAGCGGCAACAGTTCGTCCCGGTTGTCAATGCGCGCGTCGGCAGTGAGCACCAGGCCACCATCTCGGCTAACCAGCGGCAACCGCTCGTGCAGCGACTCGGGCGTCGTCCAGAGCAGCCGATGCCCCAGGCCCACCGCGCCCTCCTGCCAGATGGCCGCCCCATCTGCCCCCCGGTGAGCGAGGATGCTCACCATCCGCTCCAAATCAGCGCGCTCTACAGGGCGACCATCCCGGAAAACGATGCCCACAATGCCGCTCATTGTTTCGCTCCGTTCATCGTATGCAAAGGGGTATAGCGCCTCAGGCTGGCAGCCGACCCGCCAATCAACACAACGCCGTCGCAGCGCAGCCAGGCATGGGCCATAAACTGACCGCTCTCGTCCTTCGCTACCCCGATCTCTACCTGTGCAGGGTATCCCCGCCGCTGCAACAATATCTGTCCGGTCAGGGCCTGGGTCAGACACGTGGCCGCGGGCACGTACCGGCTCGCCGCCTGGACCGCCCAGGCAACCTCGCGCATGACAGCCGCGTCCACAGGGCCACGCGGCACCCCGCGCAGCCGGGCAACCAGCGGCTGTAGCTTGCGAAAGGGCAGCACCCACAGCCCCAGCCTGACAACGACGAGCCAGCGGGCCGCCTGGATGAACAGGCGCCTTCTTGTGGCGGGGAGGCGGAAGAACCTAGTCAGCCGCCTCATCCTGAACCTCGACCAGCCCGGCCTCGGCCATCGCCTGAAGCAGCGCGATCACCTCTTGCTCGCAGCGCTCCGCGTCGACGTCATATTCGGCCAGCAGAGTGTCGCGGATTTCGCTCACGCGCCTGGGTTCCTGTAGCAACTGCCAGATGGCCGCCCCGCTCTCGTTGAGGCCATAATAGGTCCCCGAATCCAGGTTAAGGATAACCGATTCGCCATCCAGGTCGGCAGATACCTGATTCTTGCACGCTGCAATACGAGAGGATAAGGATATGGTCATAGTTCAACTCCAACAGGTAATAACGGATCTACTTGACAGCAGACGAAACGGGGCGCTCGGCCCTCCCCGCCCTTAGTCGATTCTGTGAAACTGCCCGGGCGCACTGGCAATTGGATCGGATTGCTTCCGCTTCTTTGAGCGCCCCGCCCACTTGCCATCGCTCCCCTCGGCATAGTAATACTGGTAGGAGAAATTATATCCCGCCCCGCCAGGCCCGACCCGGTTGAGAACTACCCCGGCGGGATTGGCGCCCACCCGCCGCAGCTCTTCCGCTACCCGCCGGGCCATGGGGCGACGAGTCTGCCCCAGGTCGGTGACCAGCAGCGTAGCGTCCACGCGGGCGCCCAGGATAAACGCATCAGCCACCACCAACGCGGGCGGGCTGTCCAACAACACGACATCCATATGCTGGCGCAGTTCCTCCAACAGATGCCCCATCCGTTCCGACGCCAATAACTCGGCTGGATTGGGTGGTATCGGCCCAGCCGACAGCAGGTACAGATTGGGAATCAGCGTCTGTTGAACATACTCCATCACACTGGTGTTCACGTTCAGGATGGCATCAGAGAGGCCAGCGGCGTTAGGACTCTCAAAGAGATGGTGCAAAGTTGGGCGGCGAAGGTCTGTGTCAATGACCAGCACCTTTTTCCCCGATTCGGCCAGCGCGACGGCAAGATTGGACAGAGTGACGCTCTTGCCCTCTGAAGGGCCAGCACTCGTTACCATCAAAGTAAACAATGGCTTGTCCACCACGGAAAAGCGGATGTTGGTGCGTAGCAGGCGATAGGATTCCGAGATGGGCGAGAGGGGTTCCCGATGAACGATCAGCTTGCTTTCTTCGTGCCCCCCGCTGATCCGCGCAACGACCGCCATCATGGGTAGGCCCGTCAGGTGGGTCACTTCTTCCGCCGAACGCACCGTATCATCCATGAACTCGATCAGCAAGGCCCCCGCTACAGCCAGCACCAACCCGATGGCCGCGGCCAGCAGCACGGTCTGTTGTACATTAGGGCTGATGGGCCACTTTGGGGTAACTGCGTGCTCCACGATGGTGACATAGTTCGCGGCTCCCTGCACTGTGCCGAGC
>JAAYXX010000296.1 GCA_012515695.1 Chloroflexota bacterium | reverse complement strand
AGGGCATAGGCCGAAATTCAAACTCGACCCCCGGGTACATCTCGGAAAAGCTCTGCATGCGCTCTTCGTTCCAGCCGGTGCCGGGGCCACGCCAGGTCTCCCAGCTGATCTTGCCCTTGAGCTTTTCGGCCAATTCTGCCTGGCGATCAACCACAACGGTCTCTTTGACGACCTTCTCGACCTCTTTTTCCACAACCTTCTCGACTTCTTTTTCGACCTCGACCGTCTCCTTGACGACCTTCTCGACCTCGCGGGTTACCTCCACAATCTTGGACTGACAGGCAGCCAACAGACCACCACACGTAGCCAGACTGGCGGAACGCAGGAATGCTCGACGGGTTAGTTGTGCGGTCACGGTTCTTTCCTCCTGAATGGAAATGAATGAACGACGCGAACACCGAGAGTTGCTGGGGCCGAACAGTCAGTCGCCGCAGGCAACCCATCCTGACGGAGCAACCCGACTACCGGGCCATTACCCCTTCTGCAAAAGCCGTGGCCTGCTGCCTGGCGACTCGATGGCGCTCTTGTGCTTGCCAAAAGCAAGCCCAAAACCTATACTCAAACACAGCTCAGATGGATAGCAGACCAGACCTTGCTCGCCGGGGTTATACCGCCAATATAGCATGTGGCGAACAAGGCGTGAAGGCCCTCCTGGCCGCATTATTGCCTGCAATTGCCACCCATGATGCAGCCGCGCCTGCTGCATAGCCTGTGAGGTGAGTATGTCCGTCCCAGAAGCGTTCATACGTGACGTGAAGGATGCGCTGAGTAATCTCTATGACCCGATCCACCTCCAAAGCCACCCTCTGGTAGAGCAGTTGGCCCTGCCCGTGGGCCGCGGCGAGACGGCGGGCGAGGCGCTGCGGCAGCTCTTCTGGGACACGATCAAGTCGCTGCAACCGGATGCTTCCATCCCCACCACGGCCCCCGAATGGATCACCTACCGCCTGCTCTGGCAGTACTATGTGCAGGCATTTACCCTTGCTCAGACCTGTGAGGAGTTGGGCCTCAGCCAACGCTCCTTCTACCGCCGCCACCGCCAGGGGCTGGAAGCTGTCGCCAGCCTCTTGTGGACAAAACACCGCCGCCAGCAGCCCGTTCCTGCCCCAAACCATGCGCCGCCGCCCCAGGCGCGAGCCACCGCCGAGGCCATCCGGCTGGCTACCCAATCCCGCCGAGAGGCCGTGAACCTCTGTCAGGTATTGCGAGAGGCGCAAGCCACCCTGCGCCCCCTGGCCGAGCAGCAAGGCGTGCGGCTGACAGTCCACTGCCCCGCCACGCTGCCCGCCGCCTATGGCGACCCCGCCCTCTTTCACCAGATCATCTTGAACGTGCTCACCGAGGCCCTGCGGCTTGTCGCTGAGGACGCGCTATCCCTCACGGTCACTGCCCGCGCGCAGGATTCACTCTGGGAGGTGAGCGGGTTGAGCGGAACGCACGCGTCAACCGAGGACCTGCAAATGCGAAACGGCCTCGCCGTGAGCGAGGCTCTGCTCGAGTTCTACGGGGGGCGGCTGTGGTTGGAACAAGGGGAGGATGGCAGTCTCGCGCTTTGCTTCACCGTGCCCGCCGCCGAGCCGGTAACAGTGTTGGTCATTGACGACGACCTGAATACCATCCAGCTATACAGGCGCTACTTGCAGGGGCCGCCATACAGCGTGCGCGCTGCACGCACCTGTGAAGAGTTGGAGGCGCACCTGGCCGAGAGTCGGCCCGATGTGATCCTGTTGGACGTGCTCATGCCCATAGAAGACGGCTGGAAGCTCTTGCAACGCCTCAAGACCACCGACGAGACGCGAGATATCCCGGTTATCATCTGCTCGGTGTTGCCCCAGCCACAACTGGCACTGGCACTGGGCGCAGCCAGGGTCCTGCAAAAGCCCATCAACGAAAGCGACCTGCTGGAAACGATAGAGCAGGCCATACAACAACGACATCAGCCTTGAGCATCTGTCGCGGCAGGGGGCAGATAATCGGCGCTCAACTGGTCGAGCACCACCTGTAGAATACTGGCCGCCCGGCTGATGTCGATGGCCTTGCCATAGCGCAGGCTGATCGGCGTCTCCAGGGCCATCACCCCCTCGCTGGCATCGCGCGCCGAGATAACCACCACCGGCACATGGCAAAGCCGCTCGTCGGCCCGCATGCGTGTCAGCGTTTGCTCGCCGTCCATGCCGGGCATAACCAGGTCCATGAATACCACATCCGGCACAGTCTCGCGCATGATCGCCAACGCGCGCGCGCCATCGTACGCCTTCAGGATGGTATAGGGGCGCGGCAACGACAGCAGCATCACCTCCAGCAACCGCACAGCGTCGGGGTCATCGTCCACCAGCAGAACCGTGGTTTCCGCGTCCTGCCGCTCCACCTGCCGCATGACCGACAGCACCGCCTCCGGCGCGACTGGCTTGACCAGATACCCCCGCACCCCATGCCGCCCGGCGTGACTCAAATCCCACGGCAACACCCAACTGATCACCGGCACGTTCAGACCCCTGGCAGACAACTCGACGCAGATGCGCTCGTCCGCCTCTGGCGAGGTGATCACCGCTCGCGGGTGCAACTCTTCCACCAGCGTCATGATCTCCTGCTCGTCGGTCACGCCTACCACCCGATACCCCTGAAGGTAGCGGCTGAGGGGTCGAATCAACTCCAGATCTGCATTGACCAGCAAAAAGCGCTCCTGCGGGACGCGCCCTGGCCGCTCGCTTGTCCGCACGGGGGCCGCGGTTTCTGTTTCGGCGTCGGGGAGGGGCAGGGCAAAGTGAATGCGAGTGCCCACACCCACCTGGCTCTCGGCCCAAATGCGACCATCGTGCAGTTCGATCAGGTGCTTACTGATAGCCAGCCCCAGGCCGGTGCCCCGGGTCTCGTTCTCTTGCAGCAGGTGGGCCTGGAAGAACTCTTGAAAGAGCCGGGTCAGCTTGTCGCGAGGAATGCCCAGCCCCGTATCCTCGACAGTAACCCGCAGCACGCCATTCTCGCGCACAGTCCGCACCGTCACCCCCCCACGCTCTGTAAAGCGCACGGCGTTGGTCAGCAGGTTGAGCATGACCTGCCGCAACCGCACCTCATCCGCCAGAATGGGCGGCAGATCGCCGGATAACTCGGTGTGGATGAACAGCCCCTTGCGCTCGGCCAGAGGGGCCACAATGCGGATGGCCTCCGCCACGACCTTGGCCTCCAGGTCCACCCGCTCTTTGACCAGCGGCATACTCTGCGCCTCGACCTGCGACAGGTCCAGGATATCATCCACCAGGCTGGCTAGATGCTGGCTGTTGTTATAGATGGCAACCACGTCGGCGCGATAGCAGGCGGGCAACGGCTCGCGATATCTCTCAGGCGACATGGCCATCAGCCGACTAAAGCCCAGGATCAGGTTCAACGGCCCGCGCAGTTCATGGCTGACCATCGCCACAAAGCGCCCCTTGGCGGCGCGGGCCTGCTCGGCCTCGTGCCGCGCAATGAGCAGTTCACTGTTCATGCGCTCGATCCGATAAGTGGCCTCGTCCAGCGCCTTCAACGCCCGCGCCAGTTCGCCGCGCCGCTCACGGGCCACAATGACCATCTTGTGGGCCTGCTCCCAATCCATGATCGAGTGGACGATGGCAACGCGCAGCGGCCTCACCGCCAGCCAGCTTACGCCCCAGCCAAGCACATACAAAAGGAGCGTCCAGGTCGCATCGGGCGACAACAAGCCCTGCCCTCGGCCTGCGCCCGCCGCCGCAGCTACCATCACCCACGTAAGCAACACAACAGGCAGAGAGGCCAGCCCGTGGAACAACCCCTGAGCCATGAGCACGATCAGCACACCAAAAGCCATCGGCAGAGGAGCAGGGTACGCCCTCACGAGCAGGCCCTCGGCCAGAATCAGCCCTGTCAGAAATGCGAGACAGGCATAGTTGTGGTGCTGTGCGCGCAACATGAGGACGGGAACCACGGCCAGCGCCACGACAACCACGCCCAGATCCACCAGGTACATGCTCAACCCCACCCACTCCCGGTCAGCCGCATAAATCAGCCAGACCAGGGGGATCAGCACGAGCAGCATCATGAACTCGGGCAACAACTCGCGCCGCATTTCTCGCAACTCGGACGCGAGCGCGTCAGGAGATAGCGCGCTCAAGGGGGACGCTTCGCCAGCAGTAGACATATCCCTCCTCCCGAATGCACTCTATTGTGGGCCGCCGACCTCCCTTCCGCCCCTGGCCCGCGCGGCCCTAGACAAACCGCCTGGGGTCAATGGGGTATACCCCCCACTCATCCCGGCAGCGCTTCATCTCCAGAATGTTCTCCGCCTTGGCGCCCACCGCCAGCGAGTGGCTCGACCCCATGATATACCCTCCGCCCGGCGCGGCATGGGCAAAGGCATACCGGGCGTCCTCGCGGATATCCTCCGGCGTGCCCATGATAATGTGCTCGTGCCAGATACCACCCCACAGGCACAGCCGATCACCCACCCGCTCCTTCAGCGCCTTGATGTCCATCCCCGCCGAAGCCTGGATTCCCTCATACGCATCATAGATATCAGCGAGCAAGTCCACCACCGGCCAGACATGGCCGCAGCAGTGCTTGAGCACCTTCAGCCCCAGCCGGTGCGCCTCGTCAGCGACGGCCTTGTGTACGGGGAACACCATCTCGCGGTAGATGCGCGGGCTGGCCATCAGCGCAGTGCTCGACCCCAAATCGCCGCAAGGCATAATCCCATCCACGCCCAACTGAGCATACACGCGCAACTCCCGCAGCAGCCGCTTCTGGGCCAACTCGGCGATCTTGCTGCATACCTCCGGGTATAGCACCAGGTTTACCCAGCCCTCTTCCTCAGTCCGGCCAAAGCGGGGCCATTCCAGATCGCCGCACAGCAACATGATAAAGTGGGTCTGGCCCATCTCCCGCACAGCGTGGTGGACTAGCTCCCAGCACGAATCGTCCGGGCCAGGTAGCGGCTCCTGGTCCACGCGGTCAATCAACTCCTGCACGCTTTCCACCGTGGCCGTTTGCAGCAGAGTCCGGCCCATCTCCGTGGGCATCAAGTCGTGCGTAGTGGCCGAAATGTGATACGTGCGCCCCTCAGCATCCCGATACGTCCCATCGGGCATTTGCTGATACGGTTCGGGGCGGTAATCCTTCGGCGGCACGCGCCCCACGAAAACAATATCCATATCCAGCGCGCGCACCAGGTCAAGGCGATCCCGTTTGTAGGCCGCCACTACCTCGTCGCGGCGGCCATCCCATAGCGCCTGCGTCTCGCGCATCTTGGCCTGCACCAGCGTAGGCCGCCCCAGGATATCCTCGTACACGTTGTAATCCACCGAATGCTCGCCCCACGGAATGCGGTCAGGCTCCCGGTGTTCCAGGGCTGCGAATACTCGCTCTCGCGGCAACATAATCTACCCTTCCTCCTTTGACGAATAACGCAAGAGGGGGCAGGCGCTGGGCCTGCCCCCTCTTGTTCCCTATGCCTTGCGGCGCACGACGTACAGCCAATGTTCGCAGCTTTCGTCGTCTATTTCCAGTTGCAGCGCGCCATCCGCCACGCGGAAAGGCACCTGCCGCTCACCATAGCCCACACGCGCATAAGCGGCTCGCCCATTCGCGGCCTGTTGGCGGCCACGGCGCCCCGTGGGCGCGGCGGCTCCCTGCCATACCTCAACGCCCTCTGCATCCTCCAGGGCCAGCGGGACCGACACCGCCCCCACGCTGCCTACCCACACGCGGTATAGCGGCTCTACTCCCGGCACGGCGTACTTTTGTCCCAACGGATGCCAGGCGATATTCACCGGCTGATCCGCCCAGGCGAACAACTGCCCGTTCAGGCTGATGCCGCTGCACTCCCGCCCGCTAAAGGCAATCAACCGCCCCTGTGCGTCGAGCCGCCAGGTGACGGCGTGCCTCCCGTGGTAAGTGACCGACTGGCCCGCCACGCGCAGCCCGTCCAGCGCAAAAGCATCATCCGGCACGGGGTTCTCTTGCATCAGGCGCGCATCCAGCTCAGCGTCCCGCTGGAACCCTCCCGGCCAGCTTTCCTCGTGGTGGCGATAGTGCGGACAAACAGCCAGCGCCCCGTTGGGGAACGCGCAGGCCAGGTATTCGGTGGTGCGCGAGATCACACTGGGGTTGTCGTTCTCGGCAAACGCGCCACTGGCGGGATAGGCCCCCAGCGCATAGAGAATCTCGAACCAGGTGCGAACCTCCACGCCTGTGGACGCCGCCTGATCGTCGCGCGGGCGAAAGCCCAGGTAGACCGCCTGCCCGCCGCCAGGGTATGCCCGACGCGTGCCCACGCAATGCCGCAGCGCCGCCGCGCCGGGGCGCACCCAGGCCACCGCCTCGCTGCCCGCTTGCGGCTCCACCGGGAACACCCGGTCCACAACAAAGTCGGTGAGAATCGACATGGGGCTGACATCGGCCAGCGCGCCGTCAAAGACCACCTGCCGCGATGGCAAGGCCACGCCCAACGGGTCCGCCAGCTCTTGCAGGCGCAAGCCAAACAGCGCCTCCCAACGCCCGCGCACCTCTGCGCCCGCCGTATCGAGCATCGGCGGCACGCTTGACCAGATCACCGATCCGCCCCGGCTGGCAAACGCCTGGAGCATGTCGAGCAGCCGCGCATCGATGAACGGCTCGTACAGCACGCACACCGTCCGATACACCGAATTCTTGACCACCAACTGCCCGCCGTCGCGCACCGTACCATGCTCTAGCAGCTTTTCGGCGGTGATCAGGTTGGCATAGCCATACTGGACCATCCAGCTACCGAAACGCTCCTCCACCGCCACCAGGTCTTGCGGGTAGACGAACAGCACTTCGATCTGGCGCGGGGTATAGTCCTGCACCGAGTGATAGGTTGTGTGCCCCTGTGCGCCATAGGTCTCGCTGACCGCGGCCATGCGCTCGCGCACCGGCTGCGGCATCCCCCACATGCCCGCGCTGGGCAAGGGCCGCCGGTTCAGCGCCGCCAGCGAGCAGGCCAGCACCCGCCCATAGTAGTTGCGGTCTGCATAGCCCCCCTCGGGCACGTCGTTATTGCCGCCATCAAGAAAGTCGTTCCACTTGAAATAGTTTGCACAGGCAGCCGACGCCTGATGAACCGTATTCGACCAGATGAAATCGGGCGTATACTCATAGCGCCGCCTATGCTCCTCAGGCGACCAGCTATCGTGCACGCCCCCCACCGCCCAGGCGTCGCACGTGGGCGACTCGGCCCAGGTCGAGTGGTAAAAAGCGTCCAGGGGATGGCCGTTCAGTTGCTCGGCCTTGGCCTTGGCGCCAATCATCAGCCGCACAACGTTCCCTTCCAGGAACTGGTAATATTGGCGGCGCATCAGCAGCGTGGCCTGAATATCTGCCTGCGTGGGGCCGAAAACGTGCTGGCTGGGCAGCTTGGGTTCGTGCGTAGGTAAAAAGTCGTGCTGGTGCGCGCAAAAGTAGATCATGTAGCGGGCAAAATCGGCATATTGCGCGCCGAACTGCTCCGCAAACGCCCGCTCGAATCCCGGCGACACATACCGCAGGGCAAACTGCCCGCCATCGTGATGGGAATGATAAGACCAGTCCTGCTGTATGTGCATCTCGTCCGAATACACCCCCGCCAGCGAGATGCCCTTGTCGTGGAACTGCTGTACCAGATCGCCCAGAAACTCGCTCGCCGTGGGGCTGAGATAGTCCATTTCCATCGTCTGGTATTGCAAGACCACCAGCACCCGGTCGAGCGGCCCAATCTGCTCGTTGCCCTGCCCCCAGACGCGCACGCGCACCGCGTCAAACTGGGCAGGCGCCACGCGGGTAGACCCCGGCAACACATCCGTGGTGGTCGTCGCGCCAGGCCATTCCTCGATCTGTGGCGTCGGCAGCTCGACAATGCTCTGCGGGTCCACGGCAAAGAACGACGTGCCTGGAATGGCCTCCTCGCGAAAAGCAAAAGCCCGCGCGCCAATCAGCCGGACGGGCGTGGGGCCTTTGTTGTTGCACCATTGCCGATGCTGCCACATCATCACAGAATAGCTGCCCGTTTGCGGGTCGCGCAGCCCTTCGCGGTAGTGCATCCAGCGGCCCGCCTCGCCGGTGCGCTCGTGATAGCCCCCCCCTAGCTCTAGCGGCGACAGCACGCTCGGCTCCAGGCCAATGCCAAACTCCTGGGCCACATCATGCACACGCTTGAGCATTTCCTGAAAGGTCTCGGTGTCGGGGTATAGATGGCGTTCGGTCCCGCCAAAGAAATAGTCATAGGCAAGCCGCAGCTTGGTCACGCCGCGTGCCGCGCCCTGCCGCAGAAACTCGCGCAGGCTCATGGGGGCGTCCATCCAGGGGGCAATCTTTTCGACTGCCTCGTCCGGGTGAGAGGCCAGCTTGACAAACTGCTCGTCGGAAACCAGGATAATCCCCAAACCCGGGTCCTCGTGCTTCCAGGGCCAATCCATATTCGCCAGCCGCACACGGCCCGCGTCCGGAGCGGGCTCTGCGCCCAAGCAACGTTGCTTATCGTTCACCGTCGTTCTCCTTTGTGGAATCGCCGAGGATAATGCCAGGGGGGCGGATTACAGCCGCCCCCCGTGAAAGTTGCATACAAGCGCGAAACTTAGTTAGGCAAAGCCTCCGGGCTGCCATGGACAGGGGGCAGCGGGTTAGGCCGTACCATCACCCCGCCCTGCTCGTAAGACTCGATCACCGCCCAGGTGTATTCCAGCGCCGCCAACGCATCCCGGCCCGACGCGCGCAGTTGATCCCGGGGCACACCGTTGGTCACGTCTTCCAGGTAGGCATGAATGCGCCGAGGGAAGGTCTCCCCAAAGTCGGTGATGCCCGTGCTCTCGACAACCGGCTCGTTCGGCTTTTCCGCCGACCAGTAGGTCACTTTTTCGATGCAATTCTCGATGCAGAAGGTGCCGTGCGTTCCGGCAACTTCGACGCTCCACCAGCCGCCCAGGCCATACGGCGCGTCGCCGCGCTGGCTGAGCAAATAGCCCACGCAGCCGTTGGCGAACCGCACGTTAATGCCAGCGATGGACAGCATCAGATCGCCCGCCCGCCGCCGGAAGCTGGGACGGTCCACAAACGCCTGCACATGGGTGATGTCGCCGCAGAAGTAGCGCATGACAGAGAACGGATGCGACAGAAAAGCTTTCAGGTGGAAATACGGGAAACCAGCCACCCGCGTCGAATCGGACGGGGCATAGCTCGCCTCGCCACCGCTGAACCCCATCTTGTGCAAGCAGTAGACCAACTCGCCGATCTGGCCGTCTTGCTGGTACTTTTTGGCGCGCTCGGCAGGCGGCGTAAAGTAGTGGTTGAGGTTGCAGCCCAGGTAGACCCCCATCTCTTCGGCCTTGGCTACCATCTGGCGGGCCTCGCCGACGTCGTTGGAGAGCGGCTTTTCAACCAGCACGTGCTTGCCCGCTTCCATCGCCTGCATGGCTGGCTCAAAGTGCCAGCTTCCATTCTCAAACCCGCCGGTGGTCACATCCACCATGTCCAGGTCTTCGTTGGCGAGCATGTCCTTCAGCGAGTAGTAGGCCTTGCAGCCATACTTGGCGGCCGTGGCGTCTGCGCGCTCGCGAATCACATCGCAGACGGCCACCAGGTTCGATAGCGGGTCCTTGCTATGGCACTCGGCATGATGATTACCGATCCCACGCAACCCCACAACTCCGACATTAATAGGCATGATGATGCTCCTTTGTAATAGTTTATTTCCTATCACCGGCCTGCAATTTAGCAGCCTGCGCCGGGTCACCGATGTGCATCGTATCATAGGCTTCTTGCGAGCTGGTGAACGGCCCTTTGTTATTCCACCAGGCCCCTTGATGATGGATAGGGTTCGGAAGGCCCGTCTCTTGCTCCCGCCGGGCAATCCACGCGTCCATCTGCGCCTTCATCAAGGCCACAACTTTTGGCTCGCTCTCAGCCAGGTTGTTGTACTCTGTCGGGTCTTCGACCAGGTTGTACAGTTCTACAGGCGGTTTGAAATGGAAATCAGGTTCTAGTGCTTCGATGTACTTCCATTGCGGCGTGCGCCACCCATGTTTCCGCATCCAGGTGCACTCGGTCAGATACATCT
>JAAYXX010000295.1 GCA_012515695.1 Chloroflexota bacterium | reverse complement strand
TTCCGCAGCCTGGGACATTCAGTCCCGGCTGGGCCGTCCCCTACCGGCGCACCCAATTGACAGGGCAAGGGGGTAGTGTCATAATGTCGCCATATACCCGGACGGCACGCACCACCCAACGCCCTACCCTGTGGACCGTGCCACCAATAGACAATCGCAAACCGGGAACCCTTTGCTCACGAGACGTTCAAGCACTCCACGGGAGGAACATCGTGCTACTTGATAAACTACGCCAAGAGGTATATGAGGGGAACATGATGCTGCCCCGGTCTGGCCTTGTCACCTGGACCAGTGGAAACGTCAGCGGGCGAGATGCCACTACCGGCTATGTCGTCATCAAACCGAGCGGCGTGCGCTATGAAACGATGCAGCCACAGGATATGGTGGTGCTCGACCTGGACGGCAACGTCATCGACGGCCAGATGAAGCCCTCGGTGGATGCCCCCACTCATCTCTATATCTATCGCCACCGGCCCGACGTGAACGGCGTAGTGCATACTCACTCCTGCTTTGCCACCGCCTTTGCTGCTTTGGGGAGGCCCATCCCCGTCTGCCTGACGGCCATTGCCGACGAGTTCGGCGGCCCTATTCCGGTGGGAGCGTACGCTCAGATCGGCGAGGAGGAAATCGGGCGGGAGGTCGTCCGTTCCATCGGCAGCAGTCCGAGCATCTTGATGAAAAACCACGGCGTCTTTACCATCGGAGCAGACGTGATGGCCGCAGTCAAGGCCGCCGTGATGACCGAGGACGTGGCCCGCACCATGTTCTACGCGCTACAACTGGGCCAGCCCGACGAACTGCCACCGGAAGAGGTGGCGCGGGCGCACCGCCGTTACGTGGAAAAGTATGGTCAGGGAAAAAAGGATTGAGGTCAGGCATGAGCCAGGTATGGGAAACGGAACCGCGCGCCACCGCTCAGGTGCGCTTTGCTGACGACAGGACTTTTGAAGGCCCCGCCGGTACACCTTTGTCGGCCTTTATCGAGGCCGCCTATCCTCAGGCCGAGCCTCCCTTTGCCGCGGCGCTGGTAAACGGCGAACTGCGCGAGCTGACCTACGAGATAACAACCGACGTATCGGTGACACCCCTGAACACCAACACGAACGACGGTATGCGTATCTACCATCGGTCTGTGATGTTTCTGTTCATCGTGGCTGTCCACGAGCTTTTCCCCCAGGCGCGAGTCAAGATCGACCACTCGGTTACGCTGGGCGGCGTCTTTTGCCAGATCGCAGGGGATACGCTCTTTACCCAGGCCGATGTAGACGCCATCGAGCAGCGCATGCGCGAGATCGTCGAGGCCGGGGAGCCAATTCGCAAAGTACGCATCCCCGTTGAGGAGGCCAAGCGTATCTTTGCCGAGCAGGGCTATGACGACAAGGTGCGCCTGCTCCGCTTCCGCGACGGAGCCGAGGTGACGCTGTATCAACTGCGCGGCGTTTCGGATTATTTCTATGGGGCAATGATGCCCAATACCGAGGCGTTGCGCTGGTTCCAGTTGGAGCTTTACCCGCCGGGGGTGATCTTGCGTCTGCCCCAACGGCAAGAGCCTACCACCCTGCCGCCCCACCGCGACTATCCCAAGCTCATGCGCGTTTTTCGGGAATATGGGCACTGGCTGAACATCCTGGGCATGGACACAGTCGGCTCGCTCAACGAGGCGGTAGAAAACGGCAGTATCCGCGAGGCCATCTTTATCGCCGAAGCTCTCCACGAAAAGCGCATCTCGCAGATCGCCGACGAGATCGCAACCCGCAGCGACCAGGTCCGGCTGGTACTGATTGCGGGGCCATCCTCCTCCGGCAAGACGACGTTCGCCCGCCGCCTGGCCATCCAATTGATCGTGGACGGCCTGCATCCCTTTGCGCTGGGCCTGGACGACTATTTTGTGGATCGCGAGTTGACGCCCCGCGACGCCAGCGGCAACTATGATTTCGAGTCGCTGCACGCCATCAACCTGGACTTGTTCAACGAGCAGCTACTATCCCTGATGGCTGGCGAACCGGTGCGTCTCGCTAAATACAACTTTCACACGGGCCGCAGCGAGTGGGGGGATACGGTCCAGCTCTCGCCGGACGCCGTCATCATCGTGGAGGGCATTCACGGCCTGAACCCCAACCTGGTGCCCAAGATACCGCCGGAGAACATCTATCGCGTCTATGTCTCGGCGCTGACCCAGCTCAACATTGACCATCACAACCGCGTGCCCACTACGGACAACCGCCTGCTACGGCGCATCGTGCGCGACGCCCAGTTTCGTGGCTATTCCGCCCGCGATACCATCCAACGATGGGAGAGTGTGCGCCGGGGCGAAGAGGAGAACATCTTTCCCTACCAGGAGAACGCGGATATTATGTTCAACTCTGCGCTGGCCTACGAACTGGCCGTGCTCAAGCCATTCGCCGAGCCGCTGTTGTTGCGGGTTCCGCATGGCTCGCTGGAAGCCGTCGAGGCCCGACGCCTGACAGGCTTTTTGCGCTGGGTGCGGCCTTGTACGCCCGAATTCGTGCCAGATAATTCCTTGTTGCGCGAGTTTGTGGGCGGCTCTATCCTGCACGATTTCAAGTTCTGACGCTCGCCGCAACCTTGCGCCAACCATCATCCTGTAGCTGATAGTGGCCAATGTTGCCCTATCCGATAGCCCAAGGAGGCGCTGATGCAAAGCACTACTCGAGCGCATTTCACTGCCATCTGGACCTACCCCTGGGATTTGTTGGCCGAGGGGCTGGACAAAAGCCTGGGGCGCATTGCACAGATGGGCCTGAACGCCATCAGCCTGGCGGTTAGCTACCACGCCGGAATGGTGTTCCTGCCCCACAACCCCCGCCAAAAGGTGCGCTTTCTGGAAGACGGGGCCGTCTATTTCCGCCCCGCAGACCAGCACTTTCGAAATGTAGACATCCAGCCGCGCTTTAGCGACCTGACCGTGGAGCAAGACCCCCTGGCGGATATCTGTCAGGGAGCGCAGCGGCACGGGCTGGACGTGATCGCCTGGACCATCTGCTGCCACAACAGCTATCAGGGAGAGCGCCACCCCGACGCGGTTTCGCGCAACGCGTTCGGCGACCCCTACATCTTTAACCTGTGCCCCGCCCAGCCCAAGACCCGCGCCTATCTGCTGGCCCTCATGCGGGCCTTGAGCGATTACCCCTTGCAGGCCATCCAGTTGGAATCCTACGGCTATGGCGGGTTCACGCACGGGTATCACCACGAAAAAGTCCTGACAAACCTCGACCCCCTGAGCGCGAGCCTGATGGGGCTGTGCTTCTGCCCCGCCTGCCAACGCGCCGCCGAGCAGCGGGGCGTTGATTTTGAGCAGGTACGCCAGGCTACCTGCGCCTATTTGGAAGCCGCTTTTGAGGGCCAGCAGCCCAGCAGAGGGGCCTCGCGTGAGGAATTGGTAGACGCGCTGCCGGTGCTGGCCCCTTATCTGGATATGCGTGATGACGTGATTACCGACTGGGTGCAAGAGTTGGGCCAGGCCAGCAGCAAACCGCTGGCGCTGTTGGGCGCGGCCCCCCGCATGGCCGAGGTAGAGACAGCCGTCGCCGAAGTGACCGAGTGCGCCTATCGGCTGTGGCCGGAAGAAGTCGAGCGCGACGTGCGGGCCGCCCGGCAGGTCATCTCCCCCAACCTGACCCTCAGCATCGGCTTGGAGGCCAACCCTCACCTGTCGCCCAGCGCAGAGAACCTGAAAGCCAAGGTGCGCGCCGCCTGGCAGGCAGGAGCGGACGGGCTATACTTTTACAACTATGGGCTGATGCCCCTGCGGAGCCTGGGATGGATCAAAGAGGCGCTGCAAGAGCGGTCTTGATACCAAGCCCCCTCTCCCTCTGGGAGAGGGCCGGGGTGAGGGTGTCTGGCCCCCTCTCCCACTGGAAGAGGGAGCCGACCAACAGTCGGGGGGTGAGCGTGAGATAAACCTAACTGGGGCATTGTCGCCACCATCCAATACCCAACATAGGAGGCGAACCATCGTGTCAGCATACGACCTCTTGATCAAGAATGGCGAGGTGATCGATCCCGCAACGGGAACGCGCAGCCACCTGGACGTGGCGGTTCGCGCCGGACGCATAGCCCGCCTGGAGGCTGCCCTGCCCGCGGCAGACGCCGACCAGGTGCTGGACGCTACAGGCCGTCTGGTCGTCCCCGGCCTGATCGACCTGCACACCCACCTGGGCTTTGAGCTGCACACCAAAGTGGTCGAGCCGGACGACATCTGCCCGCGCTCTGGCGTCACAATGGCGGTAGATATGGGCAGCACCGGCGCTTTTACCTTCCCCTGGTATCGCGAAAAGGTGTTGCGCCAGGCAACCACCCGCGTGCTCGAATTCATCAACATCGCCTCCATCGGCACCATTTCTATCCACACGCCCTACTATGTGGAACACTACGGGCACTATATCAACGAGGCCGACACGCTGCGGACCATCGAAGCCAATCGCCAGGATATCCGGGGCATCAAGGTATTCGCCACCTCGGCAATGGTTGGCGAGTGGGCGCTAGGCGCTGTGCAGGCCGCCAAGCGGGTCGCCAAAGCGGCGGGGCTGCCCGTGGCCGTGCATATCTCGGCGCCGCCCCCCAGCCTGGAAGAGGTCATCTCCCACCTTGAAGCCGGTGACATCCTGACCCACTCGTTCACCCCACATCGGCAGGGCATCCTCGACGAGGCGGGAAAGGTGCGCCCGGCAGTTCGCGAGGCGCGCGAGCGCGGCGTGTTGTTCGACCTGGGGCATGGCGCGGGCAGCTTTGCTTTTTCCGTAGCCGAAAAAGCACTGGCCCAAGGGTTCCTGCCCGATACCATCAGCACAGACATCTACTACGCCAACATTGACGCGCCCGTTGTCGACCTGCCCACCACCCTGTCCAAGTTCCTCAACCTGGGCCTCCCCCTGGAAGAGACCATCGCCAGGGCCACCCTGCACGCGGCGCAAGCCGTGGGCGACACCGAACGGGGCAGCTTGCAGCCCGGCAAGATCGCCGATATCGCCGTGCTGACCCTGCAAGAGGGGCAATTCACCTTTGTGGACTCGCAAAAACAGCAGCTATCGGGCAAATGGAAGTTGGGGTGCGAGGCCACCATCGCCGGTGGCCGGATCATCTATCAGAAAGTGGAGGAATAATGCCAAGCCTGAAAATCACTGACGTCGAGCGCATTTGGGTCGAGGTGCCGCTCAAGCCACGCCATGTCCGCAACCTCACGCGGGAAAACTGGGACTGGACCGTCTTTGAGATTCTGCGAGTAAGCACCGATTCGGAACTCGTCGGATGGGGCGAAACGATGGTCTACTACACCTGGAGCCGAGTGCCACAGGCGCAGATTGACCGCGTGATCGGGCATTCTCCGCAAGAGTTCTTGTGGGATGACAGCCTGGGGGCTGGCCTGCAAATGGCTATCTATGACTTGGTGGGCAAGATGCTGGACGTGCCCATCTACAAACTGCTGGCCCCCAAAGTGCGCGAGTGGTGCCCCATCTCCTGGTGGACGCTGGATTTCCTCCTCGAAGACTGGGTAGAGGAGATGAAAGAGGCCGTGAGCATGGGCTATATGAGCGCCAAGCTCAAGGCCCGCCCCTGGCAGGATTATGTCGGCCAGATCGAGACGCTCGCCAAGATCGTGCCGTCGGATTTCACCTTTGACGCGGACTATAACGGGCTACTGCGCGAGGTTGGCACGGCCACGGCCCACCTGCGCGAACTGGAAACCATCCCCAACGTGCATCTCATCGAAAGCCCCATCCCGCAAGGCGACGTGGAGGGCAACGCCCAGCTTCGGCGAAAGATCGCCTGCCCTATTGCCATGCACTTTGGCAGCCCGCCCATCCAGACCGCCATACGCGACGAGGTGTGCGACGGGTTTGTGATCGGCGGCGGGGCCTATCGCACCCGCACGAACGCCGAGCTGGCCGCCCAGTTCAACAAGCCCTTCTTCCTGCAAATGGTCGGCACCGGCTTTACCACAGCCTTCATGCTGCACTTTGGGGCCACCATGACGCACGCCCGATGGCCAGCCGTCACCTGCCACGAGATCTATACGGACGACCTGCTCAAGGAGCGCATCGAGGTGCGCGATGGCTATGCCCATGTGCCCGAAACGCCCGGCCTGGGCGTAGAGCCAGACGAAGAGGCCATCAACCGCTTCCGCGTGGCAGAGGGCTATCGCCCCGACCCGCCGCGCAACCTCTATCGGGTCAGTTGGCCTTCTGGCGCTCAGGTGGTCTACAAGGTGGGCCACGATGGGCTGTGGGTAGATTTCGAGGCCGGAAACCAGCCGCTCTTCCATCGCGGGGTGCGCCTGGACATCCTGCCCGACGATGGCAGCCCCGAATGGGCCGACCTGTACCAACGCACACAGCAAGGCCCCGTACGCCTCTAGCTCAAGCACGACAATGGATGGTATCGCCCTCCAAGGCCGGGGCGATACCATCCATCCGGTCATCCATAGGCGCGCCTACGCGCCTTTTCCCCCGCAATGGACGAGCCTGCGCCGTAAAAACCCCGGACTCGTTTGACATGCCCTGTATTGTGTGATACTATGAGCGGCAAAAGTAGCTAGCACACTCTTATCGAGAGGGGTGAAGGGACCGGCCCGATGATACCCCGGCAACCTGGCGTGGAGAAGGTCACTGGTGTCCATCTCTCGCCTTTGGTGCCAATTCCGGCAGGCAGTCTGAATGCCTGGCAGATGAGAGGGAGGTTTCCAATCTCCCCCAGGGGAGATTTTTTTGTTCGGGCGCGCGTCAGGGATACGACGCCGGTCTTGCGACTCGCACGTCACACCCCTACCACCCATCTGCCATCCATACAGCAGCCATCCCTGCTGTGCGTGAACAAGTTGTAAACCTCCACCGCCCTTTTGTTCATCGTTTGTTCAGGTTCGTTTCGTAAGTTAGGCTTTACGGGAGTATACATGTCTGCCTTTACAGGGGACTGGTTGCCCTTTCACCTGGGCAGTCTACCACACACGAACGTTCGTGCAGCCTGGGACGCTGTGCTGCAACATTATGGCGCTATCCCCGCCTGGCCACAGCTTCCCCATCGGGCTTATCTCGAAAATATGTACGTGCAGTTCAGCGAGCGATTTCCCGGCATCAC
>JAAYXX010000294.1 GCA_012515695.1 Chloroflexota bacterium | reverse complement strand
ATCCCTGGGCGACTCATCGGCACGATGCGCCCATCATTTCTGAAGCAGGTTCTACAAACCTGAATCACTCCCCTCCCTATAGCGCCGCCATTCATGGCGCCCGCTATTCATAGCGCCCGCTACTCGTAGCGCACGCTCTTCAGGCACAAACCACAGGCCGGAGCCGGTGGTCCCGCCCGGCTGATATCTCGCGAGAGGAGGATGTCGTTGAATTCCGTAACACTCAGAGCGCCAATGCCCACCAGCACGAGCGTGCCGACCACTCGCCGAACCATCCCGCGCAAGAACGCATTAGCCTCGATCTCGAATTGTAATAGCTCGGTGGGCATTTTGTCAAAACAGCCGCTATCCGCAGCCACCCGCCGCCATGTAGCGCGATGCACCAACCGAACAGTGTTCTCCCCAGAGGGAGGCTGTCCAAAGGCGGCCAGGTCATGCCAACCCGGCAACTTTTCAGCGGCCTCTTCCATCGCCTCGATCTGCACAGGCTGAAAGAGCCGGTGAGCGAACCTGTCTAACAAGGGAGAGCGAACCGGGCTACAGTAGATACGATAGATGTATGACCGGCTCGTCGCGGAAAAGCGCGCATGAAAGCCCTCAGCAGCTAGCGCCACCTCGCGGACAGCGATAGCCCCAGGCAAGTTGGCGTTCATCGCCCGCTGCAATTCCGAGCAATCGTGAGACCAGGAAGAGCGAAAGCTAATCACCTGCCCCCTGGCGTGTACCCCTGCGTCCGTGCGGCCAGCGCCATTCACCCGGACAAACTCTCGCGTAACTCGCTCTAGCGCGCGCTCAAGCTCCCCCTGGATAGTCGGGTGGCACACCTGGATCTGAAACCCGTGGTAGGCCGTCCCGTCGTACTCCACAGTAGCCCGAAAGTTACGCGTTGTCACGTTGCCCCGCGCTCTCCACTTTTTGTTAAAGGAACCAACCGTTAGCTAGTCTACCAGTTCCAGCATGACCATCTCTGCGCCATCGCCGAGGCGTGGGCCAAGCTTGACCACGCGGGTATAGCCACCGGGGCGATCTTGGAAGCGCGGAGCGATCTCGTCGAACAATTTCTTGACCACAGCGGGGTCCCGCAGTACAGACGCCGCTTGACGGCGCTCGTGTACGTCGGTGCCCTCGGCAGCCGCTTTGGCCTTGCCATTCTTGGCAACCGTTACCAGATGTTCAGCCTCTGATCGGATAGATAGCGCCTTGGCCCTGGTCGTCTTGATGCGCTCATGACGAAATAGCTCGGTCATGAGATTTCTAAAGAGCGCCACGCGGTGGGCCGAGTCGCGTCCCAGATGTCGTCCAGCCGCACGATGTCTCATCGGAAACAACCTCTCTATACAGTCTCGTTAGGAAAGGCCCCTGGCCTCAGCCAACAGCCTCTCTCACTTGGAAGTAGCGGGGAGCCAAGCCCGGCCCCCCGGCCACTACCTGTTCTCGAATTCATAATCCTGGGGGAGATAACCCTTTTCCTTCAGCTTCTCGATCAGTTCATCCAGAGACTTTTGCCCAAAGTTGCGAATAGCCATCATCTCGGACGGCCCGCGTTCCAGGCGCTCCAGAATATCCCCGACGCTGGTGATGCCAGCCCGCTTCAGGCAATTATAAGCACGCATCGCCAGGTCAAGTTCCTCAATCGGCACATCGTACAGGTGGCTGGGCGCGCCGGTAGGCTCTGCCTCTGCCTTTTCTTCCACCTCAAAGCCGGTGAACTCGGCCACAGGCGTAAAGTGCTTGAGCAGAATCTGGGCCGCTTGCGACAGCGCCTCCCCCGGGCGCACTGTCCCATCCGTCCAGATCTCCAGCTTGAGCAAGTCATAGTCCGTAATCTGCTCGATACGCGCCGGCTCGACTGTCGTGTTCACCTTGACAATCGGGCTGAACAGCGCATCCACAGGGATTTGCCCAATGGGCAATGACTTGCGCTCTTCTGCAGGGGAATAGCCCACTCCCCTTTCTGCTACCAGCTCCAGTTCCAGCTCCGAATCGAGCGTATCCAGAGTGAGCAGTTGCAATTCAGGGTTCACAATCTCGACATCGGCGGGGGCTTCGATATCCCCGGCGGTAATCACGCTCTTGCCTCTAGCCGAGACCCGCATCCGAACAGGATCCTCCGAGTGCGATATCAGGCGCACCTTTTTCAAGCTGAGGATCAACATAAGCATATCTTCTTTAGCGCCGGGTATCTCTGAGAACTCGTGAGGTACGCCAGTCGCCCGAACCGAAGTGATCGCTGCCCCCGGTAATGATGAAAGCAGAACGCGACGCAGGGCAATGCCGACCGTGACGCCGAAACCGCGTGCCATAGGCCCGATGGCATATCGCCCATAGCTGAGCGTCTTTGCCTCACATTCGATTTTTGGTAACACTTGGTGCAGCAAAGGGTACCCTCCTTACTTACTAGGTGCGATGCTGCCCGATTCCCATAGCCTGTGCCAGGCATCCCGGCACAGGCAGGGTCCGTTCCAGCCGTCCATCCTATCGCGAGTAGAACTCGACAATAAGCTGCTCCGTCAATGGAACATCTATCTGTTCCCGTGTCGGCAACGCCAGGACTGTGCCTCGCATTTGCCCGGCATCCAGACTCAACCACTCGGGTAGTGAGTGATGTTCCAGGACTTCCTGTAGATCACGAAAGTACCCGTTTTGCTTCTTGGACTCACGCACCTCAATAACGTCACCCGCTTTTACGAGCGCCGATGGAATATTGGTCTTGCGGCCACTCAAGTCAAAGTGGCCGTGCAAAACCAACTGGCGGGCTTGCGCTCGCGAATCGGCAAAACCGAGCCGATAGACTACGTTATCCAGCCGTCGCTCCAAAATAGACATCAGGTTAGCGCCTGTCAGTCCTCGGCTGCGAAGGGCCAATTCGTAATAGCGGCGGAACTGTCGTTCCATCACGCCGTAAATCCGGCACGCCCGCTGCTTCTCGCGAAGCTGCATCCCATAGTCGGACGTCTTGCGGCCGAACTGCCCCGACCGTCCGTGCATACCGGGCGCATAAGCCCGGCGCTCAATGGCGCACTTGGGTGATGTACAACGTTCGCCTTTGAGGAAGAGCTTCATCCCTTCCCGTCGACATTGCTTGCAGACTGAATCTGTATACCTTGCCATATAACCTCCGAATTCCGACTATCCTGGCTGTACCTTGGTGATAAATGCTGCCAATCCAAGATACTCGGTAGCGGGTTTACGTTTCGATTTTGAATGGGCGGAGACACTCAACGTCTTCCCCGCAAACCTGTCTGGTGAGCCAACCTCACCGACAATCCGCCTTGATGTTTCAGCCAGGGGGCAATGCCCCCCGCTCCCCGCCGGTCCTACCATTCCACCGCGCCTAGATGCGGCGCTTTTTCGGTGGACGGCACCCGTTGTGTGGCAGTGGCGTGACGTCCGTAATCGAACGCACCCGTATACCCAACGCCTGAAGCGTTCGCAGCGCAGCCTCACGGCCAGGGCCAGGCCCCTTGACAAAGACATCTACTTCACGCATGCCCATGTCCATCGCTGTTCGGGCCGCCGTCTCGGTGGCCATCTGCGCGGCATACGGCGTACTCTTGCGGGAACCAGTGAACTCTTGCCCCGCGCTGTGCCAGCACACTACATTGCCTGTCGGGTCGGTAAATGTAATAATTGTGTTGTTGAATGTAGACTGAACATACACCCGGCCGGAAGGGACATTGCGTCTCTCGCGTCGGGTCGTCCGTGCTCCACCTCTTCTTCGCCCCATCGTTCCTCCGCT
>JAAYXX010000293.1 GCA_012515695.1 Chloroflexota bacterium | reverse complement strand
GTTTGGCTTGAATCACGCCATGTACACCTCGTTCACGGGCGTGGGGTTCGGGCTGGCGCGCTATAGCCGCTCGCGGAGACAGGGCACGCTGTACATCTTGGCCGGATTGCTGGCCGCTATCCTGACCCACGCCATCCATAACACCTTCCTATCGCTCGAAGATATGTGCATGGTTAGTCTGGTGGCCGACTGGTTGGGGATAGGCGTGGTGGTTGTGATTATCCTGCTGACCTGGCGGCGCGAGCGACTGTGGATGACTACCCAACTGGCGCACGAGGTGCGTTGGGGGGTGCTCACAGAGGAGCAGTTGCAGATCATCCTGTCGCGGCGGCGCAGATGGTCCAAAGAGTGGGAGGCTCTGGAGGCGACGGGGATGCGAGAGGCCCGCTTGTGGCACAAGCTGGCGGATACCGCCGGGGAGTTGGCCTTTAAGACGCATCAAGAGCAGGCGTTGGGGCCGGAACAGGCCACGACCAGGTTGATCCCCCAGTTGCGCGCTCGCATTATCCAGATTCGCCGGGAACTGGGGGATAGCGCGGCGGCGGACAGCGTGGTGTGTGCCCAATGCGGGCGGCCCTCTCCGGCGGCTGATGTGCCCTGTCCCCATTGTAGCGTAGGGCGAGCGGAGGCCATTGCTGGGAGCGAGTGAAAGGAGTTGGTATGCGGATTGGGATTATCTCGGATATTCACGACAACATCTGGGCGCTGGCCGATGTGCTGGCGGGGCTGCAAGATTGCGAGGCGCTGCTTTGCCTGGGCGACCTGTGCGCGCCCTTTACCATCACGGCCATTGCCGAGGGCTTTCGGGGGCCGGTGCATCTGGTGTGGGGCAACAACGACGGCGACAAGCTGCTGATCTCCCGCAACGCCAACAAGGCGGGCAACGTGACACTGCACGGCGAATTCGCCGAGTTGGAGTTCGATGGCCGCTCGGTGGCGCTGACCCATTACCCGCACATCGCCAGGGCGCTGGCGGCGGGCGAGCAGTATGATCTGGTGTGCTATGGGCACAACCACGAGCGCAACGCCACCTGGATGGGCCGCACGCTGCTGCTCAACCCCGGCGAGGTGATGGGCCGCCTGGGCGTGCGTAGCTATGCCGGGTATGATACCCGGCGCGGCGACGCCGAAATTCGCACGCTGTAGGCGCGCCTGTCTGCCTCTGAACCCACGGGATGAGAGCGGCGGAGACCCTCACCCTCGGCTCCTACGGAGCCGCTCCCTCTCCCAAAGGGCGAGGGGGGCATGCGCCGCACCAAACGCCTTCTCCCCCTGGGAGAAAGCGGCAGGTATGCCGATGCCCGAAGGGCGGATGAGGGTGATCCACTGGCGAGGGGACTCGGCATTTGCTTCGCTTTTTTTTCATGATAACCAAAAGTTAGTGCCATTAGCCATCCTTGGCGGCTTAATTATGCCGGCTGGAAGCCGGTGGTCCAATTTGAGGCGGCGGCTACCTGGCCTGCACCAAATCTTGGGCATGTAGGGCGGCCCGAATCTGGTCGAACACCATGCATCGGTGTTCCTGGCATCGCTTAAAGTCTATTCCATCTGTGGAGATGGTGAGGATGGGGCAGCGGGTAAAATGGCCCACCCATTCCTCGTATAGCTCGTTGAGCTGGGCCAGGTATTCCCCGCTGATATCTCGCTCAAAATCGCGCCCCCTGGTGGCGATGCGGCCCAAAAGCGTATCCACCGAGCCGCGCAGGTAGATCAGGAGGGTGGGCGGCGGCAACAGCGCGCAGACTACATCGTACAGTTCGCGATAGCTGGCGTAATCGCGCTCGCTCATTAGCCCCTGGCGATACAGGTTGCAGGCGAATATCTCGGCGTCCTCATAGACGCTGCGGTCCTGCACAACCGTGTTGGGGCGCTGCATGAGCTGGTAGTGATGGTGCAGGCGGCGCGACAAAAAGAATATCTGGGAGTGAAAGCCCCAGGCACGCATATCCTGGTAAAAGTCGGCCAGATAGGGGTTGTCGTCTACAGCCTCGTAAAAAGGCTCCCAGCCCATCTCCCGGCTGAGCAGGGTAGTGAGCGTGGACTTGCCCACGCCGATGTTCCCTGCAATGGCGATGAAATATTTGTTCATGCTTGCTCCGTTTGTTCGGGGGATGAGGCTGTGCGATAGCCGTTTCGCAAATGTTGTAAATAAGCCTGTTCCAGGTCAATGTCGAGCTGGTTCGCCAGTCGAAGCACGCCGCGCAGACAGTCGGCCAGTTGCTCTTGTAGCGCGCCTTGAGACCGACGCATCGCGTCGGCCAGGGCTTCCGGCTGGTTGCCGTATTTCTCCAGCAGTTGCCCTTCCATCTTCCAGACCTGGGCCAACGTGCCGGACAAGGCTCCCACCTGCTGTTGCAGGCTCAACAGACCATAGTAGGGAGCGCCACAGCGGGCGCCATCCAGGTCGTCGTGGCGGTGCCAGTATTGAAGATCGGTCAGCCGCCGCCTTTCCGCCGCCAGGGCAGCGCGCCGGGCTTCCCCCGCGTCGTGGAAATCGGGCAGCGGTGGCTGGTGAGTGCCCTCTTGAATGGCTGAACGAATCTGCTGGATGACATAGGCCAGGTCGTCGGGGTTGCGGACGACGTTCAGCGCGTTGGTGTCGATGGCCAGTACCGGCGCTTCGGTGTATTCCGCAAAGAACGCCTGATAGCTGCGGGCGAGGCGCTCAATATACTCCACCGACATGCTGCGCTCGTATGCCCGGTCGCGGACGGCGATGCGCTCCATCAGGACGGGCGTGTCCGCCTGGAGAAACACCACCAGGTCGGGGACGATCACGTTCTCCGCCAGGGCGCTGTGCAGCCGCTCATAGGTATCCAGTTCGTCCCCTTGCAGGTTCAGGTGGGCGAAAATGCGATCCTTGGCAAAGGTATAGTCGCTGATGATATGATCTTGGGCCAGCAGGCGCTGCAAGACGCGGTATTGCTGCTGATAGCGGCTCAACAGAAAGAATATCTGCGTCTGAAAGGCGTAACGCTGCGGGTCTGCGTAAAAGTCGCGCAGGAAGGGGTTTTCCTCGAACACTTCGAGCAGCAATTGCGCGTCAAACTCGCGCTGCATGAGACGGGCGAGCGTGGTCTTGCCTACTCCGATGACGCCTTCGATGGCGATGTAATATTTGACCGGCACGGCCACCTCCTGTACTGTTTTGCGTGTCAAGCATAGGCGAGCGGCATGGGGCTGTCAAGGGCACCCTTCGGTCGGGGGGTGCCGTAGGCGGCCGATATCAGGCCGCGTCTATGTTCATTTGTCCGATTGTGTCTGTCGTGGTGGTTACATGTCCGCAATAATTAACGCGATATTCGCTGTTGGGCGCGCAACCCTGCAACGACAACGTCGTATAGCATATTGCAGTCACAGCGCACGCGGTTGGCGGACGGAAATGGAGGCACAGTGAGGGTAGCAGCAGAACAGGAACGCTCCTGGGTTCTGCAAGCACAAAAAGGCGATCAGAGGGCCTTTGCCAAACTGGTAGAGGTCTATCAGACGCCTGTCTATAACCTGGCCTATCGCATGTTGGGTAGTGCCGAGGAGGCGGAAGACGCGGCCCAGGAGACTTTTATCCGCGCCTATACCCGCTTTGATTCGTACGATCCAGAACGCAAATTCTCTTCCTGGATTCTGTCTATCGCCTCGCACCATTGCGTGGATCGGCTTCGCCGACGCAAGGGGAACACCGTCTCATTGGAGGCGATCCAGTCGTGGCGATGGATACCTGACAAGCTGCCCCGGCCAGAGGAAGAGACGCTACAGCAGGAGCAGGAGCGCAACATTCGCAGATTGCTAGACCAGTTGCCGGAGCAATACCGGCTGGTCATCATCTTGCGCTACTGGTACGACATGCCCTATGAGGAAATGGCCGAAATGACCGAGACCACGGTCAGCGCGGTCAAATCTCGGTTGCATCGTGCGCGTCAAATGATGGCGATGAAATTGAATGAAAGCGAAACCGTCGGGCAGGACGTCAAGCCTAGTAGGAGGATATCGGAGAATGCAATGCTTGGAAGCTTCTGAATGGATGTCGCTCCGGTTGGACGGCGAGTTGCCTGAGGGGGATGTGGCGGTGCTAGATGAGCACATTGCCGCTTGCCCCGAATGCCGGGCGGAATGGGCCTTGATGCAGCGCACCGCGGCGTTGTTTGGCGACGTGTCTATGGCAGCACCTCCACCCATGTTCGTGGAACAGGTGATGACTAGGGTCCAGCGGCGTACTGCCCGGTTGGTTGTCCTGCGCGGCCTTCTCACCTTGCTCCTTGGCGCGATCATCGTGGCAACGGCGACAGGGCTGCCTATGAAGGCGTTCTCTGCGCTAACCAACGTCGTGTCTATCGACCCCTTGGTGGTAGGCACTTGCGCCAGGATGATCACGCGCCTGGTGAATATCGCCGGGGTGGTGGTGCGAGCGTTGGGGCTGGTATTGGGGTCGGTGCTTGGATCTCATTACCTGGTTATCTTGGGGTATCTTTTACTGACTGTGGGGTTGGCGTTGTGTTGGCTGCGGATAATGGTTTGGCCTAATCGCGTGCCTGCGGCGGCGCGCTTGCTCAACAGATCAACGGAATCTCGGCGCGGGCATTGATTTATAGTTTGGACTCGACAGATGCATGGAGGCAAGAATGAAGTATAGACTGGCTGTAGGGGCGATGGTGGCCCTGCTGCTACTGCTGTTAATAGCCACCCCTGTCATGGCAGAGCGGGATGCCTCAGGCTCCCTCTTGTTCCAGGATTTTACTCTGGAGCCGGGTGACGAACTCTATAATGACCTGGCTACGTTTGGCGGGCGGATCCATCTAAAGCGGGATACGCTTGTCCATGGGAATGTAGCTATCCTGGGGGGCGAGGGGCGCTTTGAGGGGCAGATCAACGGCGACGTAGTAGTTATGGGTGGCTCGGTGGAATTGATGTCAACCGCCGTTGTGAATGGCGATTTGGTAGTGTTTGGGCGCTTGCGCCGCTACGCGGGAAGCCAGGTGCATGGCAGCGTGGTAGAAGGAGCGCGGACGCGCACGTTCCAGTATATCCCGCGCCTGCTCAACGGGCGGCCAGGGATTGACCTCCCCGGTTCCGTTGCGATGCATCGCGTGGAGCCAGTCGACTGGTTGGCGCGGCTGGCGCGGGGCCTGGGGACGATTGTAGGGTTGCTGTTTTTGGCCGCTCTGATAGCGGTGGTGATGCCGGATAGCCTCTCCCACGTTGCGCAGGTGATGCGGCAATCGGCGCCGATCTGTTTCGTCGTCGGCTTGCTCACTGTTGTGCTGACGCCTTTGTTGATTGGGTTGCTGTCCATCATCTGCGTGGGCTTGCCGCTGGCTATCGTGCTGGGCCTGGCCTTCCTGGCCGCCGGTCTGGTGGGCTGGGTGGCCGCCGGGCAGATTGTGGGGCACTTTTGCCTCCAGGTGGTCAAGGTGCACGGGCAGTCTACCCTGGTAGAAACGCTGCTGGGAGTGCTGCTGCTGGCGCTGATCTCTTCAGTTGGGTTACTCGGCGTACTGCTCTTCTTGTTGGTGTGGATGTGGGGGCTGGGGTCTGTCTTGCTGACCCGGTTCGGACGCATAGACTACCCGGCCAATGTGTCGCCCGCTTCCCAGCCGATGCAACCCGCGACGGCTGCGCCCGCACCAACGGCTGCGACCGCAACTACGGCGGCCCTTGACCGGGCGCAAGACGCCCCCGTCGAGGAGCCACCGATGGACAATAGCGCGCCAAAGGGCGAGACCAAACCCCTGGAGCCGCGCGAGTGGCTGGATGATGAGGATCAAGCGGAGAGTTAGTTTATTGATAGTGATGCACAAAAAGGGAGGCGCAAGCCTCCCTTTTTGTATGCCCGCGCGCATATTACGAAAAACATGAAGAATTTGTCATTGCAGCACGCGCCTCTTTTCATAGCCCCTTCATCTCGGAGCAGTATTCTATAGCCAGAAGTTGGTGGTGATTGATGGCATGGAAACGCTCACGAGGTGATAACCTTGGCTACCAAGTTGGCTCATATTCGCGAGGCTACCTATATTCCCCAGGCCCTATCCAGGGACGAGTCTTACCTGCTGGCAAAGCGGCTGTTTGATATCGTGTTGGTGGCGGTGCTGTTGGTGCTGCTGTCCCCGGTGATTGCCCTGGTGGCCCTGGCGGTTGCGCTGGATTCTCCTGGCCCCGTGGTTTTCAAGCAAAAGCGAGTGCTGGGCGATCAGGAATTGGGCGATGGCAGATACGAGCAACGCGTATTCGAGTTCTATAAATTCCGCTCAATGTATCACAACGCCGACCAAAAGGTGCACCAGCAATACATGGAGAGCCTGATCAACGGGCAGGCCCAAAAGAGCGCCGATTCCAAGCTGTACAAGCTCGATCATGACACGCGCATCACTCGCGTCGGGCGCATTCTCCGCAAGACCAGCCTCGACGAACTGCCGCAGTTGTTCAACATCCTGCGGGGCGAGATGTCCTTTGTCGGCCCACGGCCCGCGATCCCTTACGAAGTGCAGCAATACAAGCCCTGGCACTTGCAGCGACTAACGGTTACGCAAGGGCTGACGGGGCTGTGGCAGGTCAAAGGCCGCAACGAGCGCTCCTTTGACGAGATGGTGGCCCTGGATATCGAGTATGTGCGCAAACGCTCTTTCTGGCTTGATGTTCGCATTCTGCTGGAGACTATTCCCGCAGTGCTTTCTACCCGTGGTGTGCGATAGTCCAACCCACGATAGTACCGGCTCTGACCAACCGCGAACAAGCCCAGACTATGCAGCCTGGGCTTGTTCGCGTCCAAGTTTGGCTCACAGGCATTGACAAGCAATCTCTGGACATGATAGAATTGTGCTGGGAAAGGGATAGGGGGACCCAGTTACATGCAAGCTCGACATCGAACACGGGTTTTCGCAATCGTCACGTTATGTGTGCTGGCCGCCTGGCTGGCTGTGGGCTGGTATCGCTCGGAGGCCAACCCTGGGCCTGGATCAAGGGAGAACCTCGACCCGGGAGACCTGACCTTTGAAACTATCCGGGTTCCTGCCGTCGCTGATACAACCCTCCATTCCTGGTACCCATACGACGATCTGAGTGACAAGCCCACGCTGACGATTCGCTCGGAGAATACCGCTCGTGCCCTGTTGCGCTTTGACCTGACCTCGCTGCCTTACCCCGACCGGATGGCGGTGGCGCGGGCGACGTTGCGGGTTTATGTGCAAGCGGGAACCAACCCCCTGCCCCTGAAACTGTCTGCCTATGCCCTGAACCGCCCCTGGGAGGCCCGCGAAGCGAACTGGTACCGGGCCGACGCGGGCACGCTGTGGGATGCGGCGGGGGCCAATGGCGTGCCCGGCGACCGCGCAGGCGCGCCGACGGGGAGCGCGGAATTGTCGCGTGGGGGCGAGTGGGTCGAGCTGGACGTAACCGGGCTGGTGCGAGAGTGGATTACGGGCAAGCGCGAGCCTCATGGCGTGGCGCTTGTCGGCGAGTCGCGGGGGGCCGTGGGCTATACGCTGGCCAGCGCAGATTACAGCGAGCCTGAGCAGCGCCCGCACCTGTCCATCCTGTTCAGCGTGCTGCCTACTTCCACGCCGACAGCAGAGCCTACGCTGACGCCAACCCCTGGCCCTGTGCTGGAAGTGGAAAAGGCGGGGCCTGCCGGGCCTTTGCAGGTCCACGGCCAGACGATTACCTACAACATCACCGTGCGTAACGTGGGCAATGCGTTGGCGAACAATGTGACCCTCGTGGATATGCTGCCGTTGGGCACGGTGTTCTCCAGCGCCTCGGATGATGGCGCCTATGACGCGCAGCAGCATACCATCACCTGGACGGGTCTGTCGCTGCATAGCGGGGAGAGCAAGGTGGTCGTGGTTCACGTAGACCTGGCCGCCTGGACAACCGGGGCAGGCCAGATTGTGAACATCGTCGAGGCCCGTTGCGATGGGTGCGCCCCGGCCCAGGCTCAATGGGAGACCCTGATAATCCCCGCGACGCCCTCGCCCCCGCAAAAGACCTATCTGGTCGAGGTGTATAATCAGCGCTAGTCCATTGCTCGCGCATACTGGGCGGGACGGTGGTTGCGCTTGTAGCGGGGATTCATACGGACAGCTTGGTACACGAGGCTGTCCTTTTTGTTGGTGGAGCAAGTGCAGTAAGGCGTCCACTAATCCCCCGGCCTATGGGCAGTTTGCGACCAGGGCGATAAAAAGGATATAATTTGTCCTGACTACTCGCGATACAATGGAGGCTCATGGACGGTTCGGCAATCCGGCTCAAATCGCGGCTGCCTCTCGTGATGATCGTGCTTCTGCTGTTCCTGCAAATCTTTTCCCCGGCCCCGCCCATTTTGTTCGTGCTGCTCACCCTCTGCGGCCTGATGGCCGTCTCCTACTTTTGGGTCAAGAACCTGGCCCCACAGCTTGTCATCAAGCGGCAGCGGCGCTATGGCTGGGCGCAGGTGGGCGACGTGGTCGAGGAACGCTTTATCATGGACAATGCCTCGTTCCTGCCGGTGCTATGGGCGCAGGTGCGCGACTATTCCAACCTGCCCGGCTATAGCGCCAGCCGCGCCGTTGCCATCGCCTCCTCCGGCAGCAACCAGTGGATCACCAGGGGCACCTGCCAGCGCCGGGGCGTGTATACCCTTGGCCCTCTGGCGGTAACGTTTGGCGACCCCTTTGGCCTGTTCGAGGTCACGATTCGCCAGGAGCATAGCGACACGTTCGTGGTATATCCGGCAGTGGCCGCCCTGCCGCCGCTGCTCGACCCGCGTGGATTGGTGCGCGGATCGGGGCGGGCCAACCAGCGCAGCCTGGAACTGACCACCAACGCTTCGTCAGTTCGCAGCTATGTGCCCGGCGATGCGCTGAACCGCATTCATTGGCGCACTACGGCGCGCCGCTCGACGGGGAGCCTGGAAGATATCTATGTCAAAGAGTTTGATCTGGAGCCTTCCGGCGATCTGTGGATCATTCTGGACATGAATGAGGCGGTGCATGTCGGCCAGGGGAACGAATCCACCGAGGAATACGGCGTCATTCTGGCAGCGTCGTTGGCGAACCAGATGCTGCACCACAACCACGCTGTTGGGCTGGTAGCGCAGGGCGAGCAGCCGATTGTCATTCCCCCCGGCAAAGGGCAGCCGCAACTCTGGCGCATTCTCCAGGCGTTGGCCGGTGTCCGCGCCGATGCCGAGATGCCCCTGTACGTGGCGCTGCAATCGATGGGGTCCATCCTGGGGCGAGGCATGTCGGCGGCGCTGATCACCCCCTCGCCCGACCCCCGTTGGGTGCAAGAGTTGGGCGGCCTGCTCTATCGCGGCATCTTTGTGTCTGCCCTGCTGCTGGATGGCAAGACGTTCGGCGGCGACCAGGATATGCAGGGGATTATGAAAATCCTGGCAGATTTGGGGGTTCCGGGGCGCGTGCTGGGTAAGGATTTTCATTTCGAGTCGCTTGGGCGGCGTCGCCAACAGCGCCCCGAATACCGCGTGCTGGGCACAGGGCGCGTGGTAGTGGTCAACCCCGGCGATGAAGAGCAGTCGCGGTGGGCGTCGGTGGGGCAATAAGCCAGGCTCCCTCGCCCCGTGGGAGATGAGCCTGTGCGGACCACCGGCTTCCAGCCGGCATAATTGCAAGCCGCCAGGGATGGCTAATGGTGCTAACTTTTCGCGGATCAAGTGCTGGAGCAAGATCGGAGTGGCCCTCACCCCCGGCTGTACCTAGCCGCTCCCTCTCCCAAAGGGCGAGGGCGG
>JAAYXX010000036.1 GCA_012515695.1 Chloroflexota bacterium | reverse complement strand
TGAGGGTGATCTGCTGGCCGTGACAATCAAATGTTAGTGCCATTAGCCAAGGATGGCGGCGGTCCAATCCCATTCCAGGGGGCTTGGGCTGGCCTGCGGCTATGCGGCCAGCATCTCGCGCACTTTGCCGAGGAGTTGGTCCATGTCCAGCGGCTTGTGGACAAAATCGTTCGCCCCAGCCTGTATGGCGCGCTCGATGTTCTCGTGCACGCCATAGGCGGTGATGATCAGGATTTTGATGTGTGCGGTGGCTGCGTTCTGGCGCACGGCCCGGCACACCTCAAAGCCATCAATCTGCGGCATCATCAGGTCCAACACTAGCAAGTCCGGCTTGAAGGTGGCGAGTTGCATCCCCGCCTCAAAGCCATCGCTGGCGGTGGCCACATCAATATCGTTCCCCAGGCGTTGCAGGGCGCGCGCCACCACTTCCACCGTCGCCGGCTCGTCATCCACTACCAGAATACGCTGCCTGGACACGGCAAAAAACTCGGGGTCAATGGGCATATTATGCTCGCGCAGAAACTCTTTCAGAGCGCCCCGCTCTATCCGATAGTGCCCGCCAGGGAGCCGATAGGCCCGCAGTTTTCCTTGCTTGATCCATTTCCAAACGGCAACGCTGCTCACGCGACAATATTTGGCGACCTGCCCGGTCGTCAAGGGCTGGCTAGAAGACATGCTGTCTCTCCGAGATCTGTTGATGGCAGGTAGTGCTATGGTCTGGAGGTCTAGTCGTCAAGGTTGGGGGAGCGCCGTCCCCCGCTTTTGGCGCTAAGGCCCATCCCGGCCCCGCCGATAATGGTGTTCATCACCCGCAGCCAGACATCCCCCTCTTCGCCGTACTTTTCCCCCTGGAAGCGATGGTCACGTTTGCGGATAAACTCGTCCAGGTCGCGCAGCATCACGCGGTAGCGTTCGCTCTGCGGCTCGATCAGGCGACGGAAAGCGGCTTCATCCGGGGCTGCTTCCATCGCGACCATCAGGTGGCGCAAACACAGCCCCTCTCCCTGAGAATAAGCCGTGTAGAGCTTTTCATCGTCCAGGTGGGCCAATAGAAGCTGCACATAGTCTCGCTCGGATTGCTCCGAGATTACACAGGCAGGGCACTGGGCGCGCGCCTGCAACCGGGCGGTGGTCGCATTGCCCCCGCTGCCTTTGCGCAGCAGCCTGCTCAACGGGGAAGGCTCGCGCTGAAAGTCGGCCTTGTCCAGCGTGTCGGCCACAGCGCGCAAAATGTCGCGATAGATCAGCGCGACCCCCAAGGCCCGGCCAGGCTTGCGCGTCAACACATCTACATGCGCGGCGCAAAACCCCTGCGAGTTCTTGAGCTTGTCTCGGACATCAGGGTCGAGGACAGCCTCGTAGAGCAGGCTATCCAGATAGCGGCTGGTGGCCTTGTACGCCAGGCGGCAGATGGGGCAACCGCTCTGGCTCTGGGCGTCAACCAGTTCAAAATAGGGGGTGTGCTTGCCCGGTTTGCGTGGCAATATCTGTCCTTTACGAAAGCTATGATTACCGGGCAGTATAACATGGGGGCGGGGAAAGGTCAAAGCGGAATGGGACGCAAATTATGTCACGTAAAAGAGGTTATGAGCTTTGGCAAATGGCTCTAATTGTGCTATACTCTTTACAGAAATCGGTGTCTCACAGACAGAGGCGTCTCCTCTAGTTGGGTGCGCGTTATA
>JAAYXX010000292.1 GCA_012515695.1 Chloroflexota bacterium | reverse complement strand
TGTTGCGTTCAGATGCCGCACGAACAGGATGATATACAGCGGCGATATCATCCACGCGCCCAGGTTAAACAGCAGCGTATTGGTTACGATGCGGAAAAAGGCGCGGTTTTCGCGCAACAGCGAGACGCCCAACATATCTCGCCAGGGGAGGCGTTTGGACTGGGTCGCGGCGGAGGATACGCTTTTCTCCGGGGGCTTGATGCGCGACACCAGATAGACGCTCAAAGCGCCGCCCAGAAAACCCACCACATACATCCATTGGTAGTTCGTTGGGAAAGGGGTCACGTCCAGCCAGCGCCCGGCCAAAAAGATCAGCGGGGCGATGGTGGCGCTGCTCAGGATGCTACGCAAGGATAAGACCGCCGCCCGCGAGCGCACCGGCACGACGTCGGACAGCAGCGGACTCCAGGCGGTGGAAAAGAATACCGACGGAATGTTTGTGCTGATGAGGATGGCTGCCGTTATCTCGGGCAAGGCCCCGTGCACAAAAGACGGCAGCAGCGCGATGAACAAAAAGGCCACGCGGCTGATAAACAGGCTGCCGACCAGCCAGGGCATATAGCGGGTGCGCCGCTCTAGAAAACTGGCGGAAGGGATATACACCAACATCGCCAGCAGGGCGGGCAGCGAGGACATCAGGCCGATCAGTGCGTTGGAGCCGCCCAGCCGCAGGACATAAGCAGAGTTGAATGATCCAGCTGCAGATAGGATGGATGCAAAGACGATCTCGACGCATAGAAAATAAGCGTTGCGCTCGTCAGTGGTCTGGGGCGGTACAAAGACCCGCCGCCAGAGTAGGCTTAACCGATGCTTCATGATGGACGATTTCCTTTGGGCGTGCGCGAGATGGTGCGCCGCCCGGAGTCTTGGTGTACAGGATGGCTCCTGTGAGTTGCCAGTATAGCACAATTGGCGCTTCCTGCTAAACGTGGCGGGCCATTCGCGCCAGAATTGGCGTCACTCCCTCATCCATTTGAATAGCGGCGATGGCTGTCTATAATGAGGGAAATTGCGAGAAGGAGCACACATGGAGATTCGACGCACACCATTTGACGGGGGCACCAAACTCGAACTGGTAGAGGGCGACAAGGCAGTTAGCAGGCTGCTGGTGGTTGATTTGCGTATGTGCATCGGCGGGGTATGGGTGCGTTGCGGGGGAATTGGCGACGTACACACCAACCACGACTATCGCATGAAGGGTTGCGGCAGGCGTCTGTTGGAAGAAGCCGTGACCTGGATGCGCCAGCAGGGGTATCACCTCTCGGCTCTGTTTGGCATTCCCAATTTCTACTATCGGTTCGGCTATACTCCCGGCCTGGTCGAAAGCGAAGCGTCGATAGCCACCCGGCAGGCCGAGATCGCAACCGGGCGCTATGCTGTCCGCGATTTCACGCCGGAGGATGCCCCGGTAGTGGCGGAATTGTATATGCAGCACAACGCTCGCCGGACGGGAATGATCGCCCGCGACCCACAGACGTGGCGGGGCTTTCGCCGGGGGGCTAGTTGGGTCGAGCGCGTGGCCGCTTTTGTCGCGACCGATGGCGAGCAGGTAGTGGGGTATGCCTTGTATAACATTGACCCGTGGCGCTATGCCATCGGAGAGGTGGGGTATCGCGATCGGTCGGTGTTTGGCACGCTGCTGGCGGAGATGGGCCGCCGGGCGGTGGACGCGCGCGTCGAGCGGGTGAGCCTGGCCCTGCCTGGCGACGAGCCATTTCTTGTGTATTGTCAGCGGTATGGGCTGGAGCAAAAGCTGACCTACCCCTACCGTGCCAGCGGGATGGTGCGCGTTGTCGATCAGTCCGCGCTGCTGGCGCTGCTCGCGCCGATGCTGGAAGAGCGGCTGACGGCGGCGGGGCTGGCGGGCGGCACGCTGGTGATTGAAACGGATCTGGGGACGGACCGGCTGACGCTGGGGCAGGGGGGCCGGGAGTGGCGCGTGCGGCTGTCGCAGGCGCTGCTGGCCCAGTTGGTGATGGGCTACCGCGCTGTGGAAGATGCCCTGTTCGAGACCGACGCCCAGGCGGATGAGGAGGCGGTGCCGGTGTTGCAGGCGCTCTTCCCGCAGGGGTATCCGTATATTTATTGCTCCGACCGCTTCTAAAGTCAGCGCGCCAGGATAATTGACCGTCGGGCTGCTGGTGCGTACACTGATAGCAGCAGGTTACAAATATAACAGTCGCGGCGATAGGAGAACAGGCTTGGTATGGCGCGTTCGGTTTCTCGCAAGGCTTCCCGATCCATTCTGGACAAGTTTGCCTTTTTTCTGCGCGTGTTCCTGGGGATCACTTTCGCCTGCTTTGCGGTGTTGATCCTTTCCGAAACGCCGTCCATTCGCAACTGGCTGGCCGGGATCAAGCCAGAGAGTCCGGCAATCGGGCTGGTGGCGGGCCATTGGCAGAATGATTCGGGGGCTGTGTGCGAGAACGGCTTGCGAGAGGTAGACCTGAACCTGGACATTGCCCGGAAGGTGGCCCATATCTTGCGGGAGCAGGGGTATCAGGCGGAAGTGTTGCCCGAGTTCTCGCCCAAGCTGAACGGCTACAAGGCTGCTGTGTTCCTGTCTATTCACTGCGACTCGTGCATTGAAGAGCTATCGGGGTTCAAGATCGCCCGCATGACCCATTCGTCCGCGCCCGACCGGGAGGACGAACTGGTGGAACTGCTCTACGAGAGCTATGCTCAGGCGACTGGCTTGCAGCCGCATCTGAACACGATCACCGATGATATGCGTCAGTACCACGCCCTGCGCCAGATTGCGCCCGAGACGCCGGGCGCAATTATCGAGTGCGGCTTTATGGGGGGCGACCAATATCTGTTGACTGAGGAGCCGGACCGGGTTGCCGTGGGGATTGCGAACGGGATTCTGGCCTTTATACGGAGCCAGAGCGACTCGACGGCTACCCCGGCGGCCATTCCTGTAGAATGAGGCCATGCTGGCCAGACTCTTGGAGGAATAGCGCATGAAAGTGAATGGCGAACCGTATCGTACCGTGTGGATGGAAGGCGGGGTGGTCAAGATGATCAACCAGCCTTTGATTCCTCACCGTTTCGAGATCGTTGACCTGCCCACCCATCGGGATACGGCAATTGCCATCAAAACGATGGTTGTTCGGGGAGCCGGGGCCATTGGCGGGGCCGCCGGGTATGGCATGGCCCAGGTAGTGCTCGAAGCCCCCGATGGGGCGGGGTTTATGGAATATCTAGAGCAGGGGGCTGAGACGCTGCGCCTCACCCGCCCCACGGCGCAAGACCTGTTCTATGCCATTGACAAGGTGTTGGAAGCGGCCAAGCAGGCGGACACGGTGGCCGAGGCGCGGCGCGCGGCGGTGGAAAAGGCCGAGATGCTGGCCGACGCGAACGCAGCCGCTGGGGAGGCCATCGGCAAGCACGGGGCCGACCTGATCGCGGATGGCAGCCGTATTCTGACGCACTGCAACGCCGGCTGGCTGGCCTTTGTGGACTGGGGCAGCGCCCTGGCCCCGATCTATATGGCGGCGCGGCAGGGGAAACGGGTGTTTGTCTATG
>JAAYXX010000291.1 GCA_012515695.1 Chloroflexota bacterium | reverse complement strand
TGTGTGAGGGACAAACGCAAGGGAGAAACGTCCCCCGTCCATCGAAAAATCTGGCATCCGTTGTCTCCAGGTCCGGCGCGGGGGTATTACCAGGTGTTCTCCCGCCCAGGGGAAGCCGTGTCGGAAGGCTTGTGGTTGCCCCGATACAGGCGGGTATCGTGCATAAAGCTATGGTCGGTAAACGCTTCGCTATCGCTTCCTGCGCGATCCAGGTGGTCAATGGCGCCGCGCGCATCCGCGTCCAGGTTGTCGGCATAGTGCAGCACGATGGCTTCCAGGGTCATGGGGCGCACAGGGGAGCCGTATTCCAGGCGACCGTGGTGGGCGAGGATGGCATGTACGACTCGCAAGCCCATTTCAGCGTCAAAATCGGGCAGGTTGGCGATGACCCGTTCCACGTAAGAGGCAGTCATGTACAGGTGGCCCCACAGGCAGCCCCCGGAGGTAAGCTCGAACGTGGTGGCGTCGTAGGCGTTGATCTTGCCCAGATCGTGCAGCAGGGCGACGGTGACCACCAGGTCGCGGTCCAGCCCTGGGTAAAGGTCACACGCGGTGAGCGCCAGCCGGGCCACGCTGAGGGTGTGCTCCAGCAGGCCGCCGATGCAAGCGTGATGGTAGAGTTTGGCGGCAGGCGCCTGGCAAAAGGCCGCCCAGACCTGCGGGTCGTCAAAGATAGCGGCGAGCAGGCGTTCGAGATCGGGCTGCTCGATGCTGGCACGCAGCGCGTCGAATTCATCCAGCATTTCCTGCATGGGGCGCTGGGCAGTCGGCAAGAACTCGCCCAGTTCGGAGAGGCTGAGTTGGACGGGAACGATGCGCTCAATGGTCAATTGAGGCTGGCCCTTGAACTCGCCCATGCGGCCCGTGACCTCGACGCCTTTGCCGGGAACCAGCGAATCGGCCACATAGCCCGGCACGTCAAAGTAGACGCCCGTGACGGTTCCTGTGCGGTCGGCGAGCGTGACGCGCAGCATCAAGCTGCCTGCCCGGGTCGTGGTGACGTTCTTGTCGCGCAAGAGGAAGGTCTGCTTCTTGAGTGTCATGTCAAGGCCGAGTTCAGAGGCGGATATGCGGCGCATGGTCCTTCTTTCGTTTTGTTGGTATCCGGCGTTGCGTGGTCCTGTACCGGCGGTATCGGGAGGCCCCCAGGTGGGCAAACGAGGGGACGGGTTGGCAGTCGCAGAGCCACCCGACGTACTGCATGTCCATCTGCTGCTCATTATACCATCAGAACGGCCATCTTCACAAGATGGAATGGGAGCGGGGCGGCGTCTGGTTCGGTTGACCTGCCGCAGGGCTTGGGCTAGAATGCCAGCGTATTGGCAAGCAGTGGGATGTATGGGAGTGGGGCGGATGATTCTACCTGGTCATGTGGCGGCGGCCAGTCTGGTGAGCAAGGCGCTGGGGGTGGACCTGCGGGCGGCGCTGGCGGTTTCGATGGTTCCTGACCTGATCGACAAGCCGGTGCGCTGGCTGTTCCGCTTGACGCCCAATGACCGCATTCCCGCGCACACGCTCCTGGGTTGGGCGCTGACATCTGCGGTTGCCGGGCTGCTGGGTGGGCGGCGGTTCGCGGCGGGCTGGGTGGCGGGGTATGGCTCGCATCTGTTGTGTGACGAGGTGAACGCGCACCTGAACCCGGGGCGCATTTACTTCTGGTGGCCGTTCAAACGCTATACGATGCACATCGGGCCGACGGGACTACAATCCAGCCTGAACGATTTTCGGCCCGCGTCGGTGGCGCTGGAAGTGGGGCTGACGCTGGTGGCGCTGGCGGTGTGGGGCAGAGAATACTCCCGTCGGCGGCAGGGGGGCCAGTGCGGCCCTGGCTGATGCATTCTCGGTTGATGCCTCAAGGGCGGACAGTTTGTAGGTGCGCCTGCAAGGTGCGGCTACCTGTCTGCCTCTGAACGGTTGACGCGGAGGGATGAGGGAAATGCGAGCAGTGGACATAATCGCCAAAAAGCGTGATGGGTTGGCACTCACGGCGGAGGAGATCAACTTTTTCGTCGAGGGGTTTATCACCGAGCGAATCCCCGACTATCAGGTGGCGGCGTGGGCGATGGCTGTGCTGCTGCGGGGGATGACCGATGAGGAGACCGCCCATCTCACGATGGCTATGGCCCATTCCGGTGAGATACTGGACCTGAGCGGGCTGGCGCATATCGTTGTAGACAAGCACTCGACGGGCGGCGTGGGCGACAAGACGACGCTGGTGGTGGCCCCGCTGGTGGCGGCTGTGGGGCTGCCGGTTGCCAAGATGTCGGGGCGAGGGCTGGGGTTCACGGGCGGCACGCTGGACAAGCTCGAGTCTATCCCTGGCTTTAGCGTGGCGCTGACCACGGAGCAATTCCTGGCAACGGTGAGGCAGCACGGCATTGTGGTGGCTGGTCAATCCGCCGAGTTGGCCCCAGCAGACGGCAAGCTGTACGCCCTGCGCGATGTAACTGCGACAGTGCCCAGCCTGCCCTTGATTGCCAGCTCGATTATGAGCAAAAAGATCGCGGCGGGCGCGGAGGCGATAGTGCTGGACGTCAAGGTGGGGCGGGGGGCGTTCATGACGACGCTGTCCGAAGCCCGCAAACTGGCCGAGTTGATGATTCGGATTGGGGCCAGCGCCGGACGCCGGGTGACGACGGTGTTGTCGGGCATGGGCCAGCCGTTGGGGCGGGCCGTGGGGAATGCGCTGGAGGTCGCCGAAGCCATCGAAACCTTGCGCGGCAACGGGCCACAGGATTTCACCGAGCACTGCCTGGTTATCGGGGCCGAGATGCTGGTCCTGGGGGGACTGGCGCCAGATCCCGACAAGGGGATGACGCTGCTAGAGCGGGCGCTCGCCGAGGGGCAGGCGTTGGCCAAGTTCCGCGAGTGGGTGAGCGCGCAGGGCGGGAATGCCCGCGTGGCGGATGATCTATCGCTGCTGCCCCAGGCCCCCGTAACGTTGACCGTGGCTGCCTCGCAAGCGGGCTATCTGGCCGAAATTGACGCTCGCGCCGTGGGGCTGGCGACGATGGCCCTGGGGGCGGGGCGCGAGCGCAAGGGGGAACCCGTTGATCATGCTGTGGGGGTTGTGCTGGGGCCTAAAGTGGGGGATCGCGTCGAGGCGGGCCAACCGCTGCTGACCATACACGCGCAAGACGAGCAGAGCGCGGCAGCGTGCAAGCAGCAGGTGTTGGGCGCGTACAAGCTGTCGAGCGAGCCGGTGGCGGCCCCGCCGCTGGTGTACGACGTATTGCGGGGATAGAACGCAGGATCAGGCGCATCGGTTGCCGCGCCTAATCCTGCGTAGATGCTTGATGGCAAACAGACTGGCTTACCACGCCGTGTGGGCGCGTTCGTCCACGATGCGCTGGTAGATTTGTATGGTCTGCTGGGCGATGGTATCCCAATTGTAGACGGTGAGTACTTCTTGATAGGCGTTCTCCACCCGTTGCTGCGCCCATTGGGGATGCTGGAGCGTGTGTACGATACCCCAGGCGCACGAATCCACGTTGTTGGGATAGATGGTGATGCCCGTTTCGGCGTGGCGCACGACTTCGCGCAGGCCGCCGACTTCGCTGACCACGACGGGCGTGCGCGCGGCCATCGCTTCCAGGGCGACGATCCCAAACGGCTCGTAGAGGCTGGGGAAGACGGCGCAATCGGCGACTTTGTACAGGCGGTTGCGCTCGTCGTCGCTGATAAAGCCAGCCATGAGGATTTTCTCCCACAGGTGCAGGGATTCGACCAGATCGCGCATACGTTGTAGATCTGGCCCCTTGCCCGCAATGACGAATTTCGCCTGTGGGACCGCGTTGAGGACTTCGGGGGCCGAGCGCACGAGGATTTCCACCCCTTTTTCGTGAACGATGCGGCCCACGTAGAGGACGAGCTTTTCATCTGGCGCGGCGTATTGCCTGCGAAAGTTCCCCAGGTCTATGTATTCGAGTGCCTGAAACGGGGCGGGGTCTATCCCGTTGGGGACGATATCTATCTTGTCTGGCGGCGTACCAAAGTATTCTTGCACCTCGCCGACCATATAGTGCGTCGTGCAGATGACCCGCCAGGACTCGTAGGTGAGGCGCCATTCGGCGTCGTTGATTTTCCGGGCCTGCTCGCCGGAAAGATAACCGCGCCCGCGGCCTCGCTCGGTGGCGTGGATGGTGGAGAGCAGGGGCAGCTTGTACGTTTGCTTTAGCCCTTCGGCGGCAAAAGAGGTCAACCAGTCGTGGTTGTGGATGAGGTCGAACGCGCCTTCTCGGGTGATGATGTGCTCGGCGTGCCGTTGTAGGGCGCGGTTCGTCTGGACGGCCTGGGTGTAAAAGTCGGGGAAACCGGCTGTAGGGACGGCCACCCGATGCACCGTGACCCCCTCGATGACCTCCTCGCCTGGCTGACCCTGGTGGGCGGGCGTGACCAGGTGGATGTCCATGTTATGGCGTGCCAATGCCGGGACAAGCTCTGCGACGTGCTTGCCCAGACCACCCACCACGTGGGGAGGAAACTCCCAGCTCAGCATTAGAACCCGCATATGCACCTCCTGTTCCCATACGGTGATTTCGATTATATCCTGGCATTTTATTGCTGACAAGTGGTTGCGATGAATTACATAACCATGAAAGGGAGCCGGGCCAAGTCCTGCGACTAGGAGAGATGTGCTGACGTAACGGTTGCGTCAATTCGCAGGGCCGACGGCGCGCCCGGTTGGTGTTGACAAGCCTTCAAGCTTGATGTATGTTATTGCGCGTTCGACTGCCTATGCTACCAAGAGAAGGAGCTACTGTGCCTACCGGTGAAGGTCAAGGGTTTGCGGGTGTCCTCTTTTCTCCTCCGGTGCTGATTACGTTTATCGTCTGCGCGATTGTCGCCGGGTTGATTATCTGGGCGATGTCTGCCTGGCAGCGACGGCAGCGCGAGCATAGCTTGAGCGACCAGCGCCGCCAACAAGAAGATACGGTCAAGCGGCTATTGGATTCCGTGGCGGACGACAAGGAGCAGGTTGTAGCCGAGTATGAGCAACGCCTCCGCGAGCGGGATGAGCGAATTGCTGCGCTAGAGCGGGAGGTGGCGCGGCTGCGCGACCGGATGACGTCGTCGGGGATGCTGGGCCTGTTTGGCGGCAAGCAGCGCGACGTGGTCAGCGCGCTGCTGTTGGAGAATGAGCAGTTGCACGAGCTGCTGGCGGCCAAGCAAGCGCAAATCCGCGACTTGATGATGGACATGACGTCCAAGCTGATGGAGCGGCTGGACGAGCAGGCGGAGGAGAGTGCCCGCGCCGTGCGCTACAAGCAGGCACTGCTTTCCGCGTTTTTGCAGCAGGAAGAGGCCCGGCGGCTGCTGGACAAGATGATTGCCGAGGGCAAGCTTCCCGAGGGCGAGCCCAGGGAACTGCCGGAGCAGCAAGCGCACCCCAAACCTCAATAGCAAGCGAACGGCGCTCTAGCAGAGATACGCGGCCCTGATGA
>JAAYXX010000290.1 GCA_012515695.1 Chloroflexota bacterium | reverse complement strand
GAGGCTGACGTGCCCGCCGCTACGATAGACCCAGACCTGTTGGTAACTATACCACTGCGCGGGACGCTGTACGAACGCTATCAACTGGAGCGCTTTGCCAATTGGCAGGGGCAGGATACGGTGGCCACCTATCTCATCACGCCGGAATCGGTATGGGAGGGCTACAACGCGGGGATCAGGATGGAGCAAATCCTGCGCTTTTTGCAGCGTATCACCCACGATAGCGTGCCCCCTGCCGTCACCACCACGCTGCAAGCCTGGGGCGGGCGTTTTGGCAGCGTGCGCCTCACGCGCATGGTGTTGCTGCAAACGGTGGACGAACAGACTATGAAGCAGATCACGGCGCGGGCGGATGTGCGCGCCCTGTTGGGGCAACGCCTGTCGGCCACGGCCTATCTGGTGGAGGAGCAGAACATGCCTCTCCTGACAGAACTGCTCAAGGCGCGGGGCATCTGGCCGATGATCCGGTAGAGCGGGGACTAGGTCGCAGTGCCGGGCGAGCGCCCCAGGCGTTGCGCGCACTCGGCGAGCAAGGCCGCGTTCTGGGCCACATAGCCGTATGGCTGGTCGGGGGCAAACCGGATGGCGCTGAGAAACACCTTCATCTCCACGTTGCTCAAGAACCACCACGCGTCCAGCTCTTCCTGCGAGACAGGGTACAGGCTCGCTGTATCTTGCCTGGAAAATCCCCAGCAGCCCATTTGATGCAGCATATGGTTGAGCAAATAGCGGGGCGCGTACAGGTTGTACCCAAAGTCAATGATGTGGCTGATCCGCGTCTGGCCCTCGACCTGTTCCACAAAGGCGTTGAACTCGTGCATGTCGTTGTGCAGGAACGCGGGCGCAATCTGCGAAGTGAACGCGGGGTAGACCGCGGCGCACGCTTCCCGGATTAGCGCCAGTTCGGCGGGGGAATAGATGCTCAGGTTTGCCGCATCTTCCAGCGCAAGGCTGGCCCACGCTATCACTGCGCTCTGCCAGGTGGCGTGTTGGCCGACCAGCCCCCCGGCATAGGTGTCGCCGTAAAAGGGAGCGGCGATACTGTCCAGCCGCGCCGCCAGCCCCTCGACCTGTGCCCGGATGGCGGCCTGGTTCTCTGGCGAGAGCGTGGACCACACTTCGCCCGCGAGGCTGGCATCGATAAACTCGAACAGCGCGTACCGCCATCCCACCTCGTCGCCGGTCAGGTCGTAGCGCAACAGGCGCGGGCAAGGGACGCCCGCCCCTGTCGCCAGAGTGATGCCGCTCACTTCCTTGGCAATCTGGTGGGCGCGCGTTCTGGGGACGATGGGCGACTGCTCTACCTTGAGGAAATAGCGCCAGGAGCCGCCTTGCGGGGCGATGCGGTAGCAGCGATTGTGCGCGCCGCCGCCCCAGGGTTCAACCTGCCCAACCTGCGCGCTGTTGCCTTCCAGGTTTTGCAGAATATGGGTGATGCTGGCCGTTAGCTCTGGCGGCAGGTTGATGGGCAATTACTCCTCTGCTTCCTCTTCCGATTCAGCGAACGGGTCTTCTTGAGGGGCCACTTGCTCTGTGGCGGGCGTGTCCTCCATGCCGGGCACGGACATCGTCAAGGGCTGCGCGGATTCCAGTTCCGTGGTGAGAAGCTGCCCCTCGACGGTTTCAGCCATAGCGGGGGCCGTGGTCGGCGCCTCTGTCTTTTTGCCCTGGTCGCGGAACATGCCGCAATAGGGGCACACGTCCCAATCGGGGTTCAACAGGCGACCGCAGCCCACGCAGCGCAGGCGAAGCTGTTCATGGCAATAAGGGCAGACGATATAGTCCGGCTCTACGCGGCGATGGCAGTTCACACACACTCGCTGCTCATCCAGCTCGTGGAGGATGGCTTCTTCTGTCAGGCTCCGCTCATATTCCTCGGCCAGGGTGCTGTGGGGCCGCAGCAGCATATAAACCAGCAAGCCGGGCAGCGTGAACAGCGCCACGAGCAGGGTGGACATAATCTGCGCCAGCACGTCGCGGGAACGCGAACGGATGTCGCGAAAAGTCCAGACAATCATACCCACATACAGAGCAAATATGTACGCGCCAAGGATGAACAGCGCGGCAGAAATATACACGTTCAAATCTGGGGGAATAGTCATCCCAAGATGCTCCTTTGTATCTAGATGACGGGATTATAGCATGTTCGCCAATACCTGTCATTTTTGGTTATTCAGGCGGCGGCCGTCTTGTAACAGGTAGTTCAAGAGTTGGCTCCTCCTGCACCTCTTGCGTGGGGGTTTGCGTGGGGGCTGGGGTTTGTGGTGCCCCCAAAGGCGTCGGGCTGGCAATGAGCGTAGCCGTCGGCGAGACGAGTTCTGCTGGGTCTTTGGCGGGCGTGGGGGTGGCCGTGGGGTGCAGCCCCACCCGTGGGTCGGCGTTTACCGGGCATCCGGCGGGCAAATAGCTGATGTCGGCGGGTGCCCATTCAATGGGCGCTGGCTCGCCTTCCAGGGTCACGGCCCAGAGCGTCCCCGACGTGCGGTTATCCCAGTGCTGGTCCGCTTCGCCAGCCGAATACTGGTAGTAGATCGTTTTCCCGTCTGCTGACCACGAGGGATGGTCGGCATCCTGGCCCCAATCTGTCTCCACGATCTTTCGCAGGTTCTCCCCATTGGCCGAGACGACCATCAGATCGGTCTTGTATTGCCCCTCAGACCACCAGTCCCAGTTGCGCAAACCAAAGGCCAGCATTTGCCCGTCGGGCGACCAGGCGGGGTTTGTGGCTGTGAAATACACCTGATCCTCGTTGGTGATCTCGACCAGCGAGCCGAGAGAAGCGCCTTGCGCGTTCCATTTCCATAGCCAGGTGCTGCCGTCGCCAGTCAGCGCGCCAACCAGCTCATCCGCCACGGGCGACCAGTCCAGGCCGAGCAGGGTGGTCTCCTCTGGCAGTTCGAGGGTGGCGACGTACGTGCCGTCCCATCGGTGAATGACCCCTTCGAGCTGATACTGCCTCTCGCCCCCTTCTTCCTCTTTCCAGGTGTAGCGCATACCTGCGATGAGTGTGCCATCGCGCGAGAGGGACGCCTGGCTCCACCCTTGCCCTTGTGTGGTGAGGGAGATGGTGATGGGCGTGGTAATATCTGCCCGCAATTGCAGGTCCACCGACCCCGTCGTCTCTACATCTCCATTCCGGCAGACGACGCGCGCCCACTTGGCGCCGACGGGAACGCCAGATAGCTCGAACTGACCATTCCCCTGAGGTACGACCGGGTTCGTTGCCCCTTGCGCGCACACCAGACACTCCCCTTGCGCGCCCTCCACCCGGCCGATCAGGTTCACGTAAGGGCCGGGGGCAGTGGCGGGGTCCGTATAGTCGCCGGTGAGCATATGCAATTCGGTGCCATCGGGCCGCATGGCGAACACGTTGCGCGCATTGTCTCGGCTGTGGATATAGTCGTGCGCGCTGACAAAGAGCAACCACTTGCCATCCTTGGACCAGGACACGTCTGTGATGGAAAGGGGATCAACAAAGTGGGTCAGTACCATTTCCTCGCCACTGATCAGGTCGCGCAGCATAATATTGGGCAGTTCGGCGTCCTTGACCAGCACATAGGCCAGCAAATCTGCCAGAACAGTGGGCAGCGGTTGCGGCGTGATGCTGGGGGAAGGGGTCACCGTAGGCGTCAAAGTAGATGTAGGTGGCGCGGGCGTGGGTTCCGGGGTGTTTGTAGATGTAGGCGGGGCTTTGGCGGTCAGCGTAGCCCCCAGTTCACTCGCCACGCGAGCTTCCAGCGCCAGATAATCGGGCGTGGGAGTAGGCGTCGCCTTGAGATAGGCGCAGGATGTAACCAGCAATAGCAATCCAAACAATGGTAGCAATTGTAACAGTTTCGGTCTATTCCCTAACACGGGTCCTCGCTTCCAATCTCTAGAATTGGGGTTGCTGGCCGCAAGGTGCATGCAGGCCAACTAGTCGCGGGAATGGATGGAAACCTCCTCCCCGCAGATCGGGCAGCGCCAGGTCTCGCCCTCTTGCGGGGGCAGGCGATGCCCGGTTGAGCAGACGTACCCCACCAGGCGGGCGGGGTTGCCCACCACCAGGGCGTGCGCGGGCACATCCCTGGTAACGACCGACCCGGCGCCCACCATCGCAAAGCGGCCAATCGTCACATCGGGGAGGATCACGCTGCTGGCCCCAAGGGAAGCGCCATGCTCCACGCGAATGTGCCCCATGATCCAATCGTCGGACGATTTCAGCGAGCCGTCGGGATTGATGGCCCGTGGCAGCTTGTCGTTGGTCAGCACGACATGCGGGCCGATGAATACCCCGTCGGCCAGTTCTGCGCCCTCGTGCAGCGAGGCGTGGTTCTCGATTTTACAATTGTCGCCGATGACGAGGTCGGCGCCGATATAGACGCACTTGCCAATGACACAGTGCGCGCCGATTCTGGCCCCCTCGCGCACCTGGGTGTGCTGCCAGATGGCCGTACCTTCGCCGATGATGGCTTGTTCCGATACGACGGCGGTGGGATGAATGCGAACGTTGAGGCGTTGTCGGGTATCCATCAAGCTACCCCTTCTGAAGAGAATGATCAGCCCTGATGGGTCTGAAAATAGTCGATCACGCGCTTTAAGATGCCGTCCAGGTCCACCCGTGGTTGCCAGCCAATCAACTGGGCGATTTTCGAGGTGTCGGGGACGCGACGGCGCATATCCTCAAAGCCTTCCTCGTATGCCTGATCGTATGGGACCAGCGTAATGGAGGAGGCGCTGCCGGTCAGTTCCACCACGCGCCGCGCCAGTTGCATGATGCTGATCTCTTGCGTGCTGCCGATATTGAACACCTGCCCCACCGCGCCCGGCGCGTCGGCCAGCCCAACGATGGCCCGCACGACGTCGCCAACATAGGTAAAGCAGCGGGTCTGTTGGCCGTCTCCATAGACGGTGATGGGTTGGTCGGCCAGGGCTTGTTGCACAAAGCGGGGGATCACCATGCCATAGCGCCCCGTTTGACGCGGGCCGACGGTGTTGAACAGGCGCACAATCACAACGGGCAGCGCCAACTGCTTGGCATAAGCCAGCGCGAGGAACTCGTCCATTGCCTTGGAGCAGGCATAGCTCCAGCGGCTGCGTGTGGTGGCCCCCAGCACGCTGTCGGCGTCTTCGCGAAAGGGCACGCTCTCATTCTTGCCATACACCTCGGAGGTAGAAGCCAGGATCACCTTTTTGCGGTATCTGGCCCCGATCCGCAAGACCGCCTCGCAGCCCTTGATGTTTGTCTCGATGACCTGCACCGGCTCCTGGACGATCAACTCGACGCCTACGGCAGCGGCGAGATGGTAGATCAGGTCGCACTCGCTGACCAGCCGGTCCATGACCGTCTCGTTGGCGATGTTCTCGATGCAAAAGGAAAACCCGGGCCGCCCCACCAGATGGGCGATATTCTCAAACCGCCCGGTGGAGAGATTGTCCACCACCGTGACAGCATCCCCGCGATCTAGCAGGGCCTCTGCCAGATGGCTGCCGATGAAACCGCATCCGCCCGTAATAAGTGCTTTCAAGCTATTGCTTCCTCAAAAGATGCCTGCATGCGTGGTATGAATGCGTTTCCCCGGCCAGCCCACGGGCGACCGAGGTAACAAGCATTTGCTATGGCCCATTCTACCCCAACGCAAAGCGCGGGTCAAAGGGAACACACGGACCGCCGCCTGGTGGCTGCGCGCAAGGGCGAATTGGTATGTCGCCGTCGGTATGGTAAAATAATGTGACAAGCGTTGGCTATTGCAACTCATCAGGCGGGTAGGCCGTGCAACCAAAGGGTGCCATCGTCATTCTATCGCTCTGCATTGCCCTGGTGTTAGCCGGGTGTTTGCCTTCTACCATCCAGTCCGAACACGGGTTTGTGTTGGCGCGGATGCAAGACGGCGTGCCGGTGCGACTGCCCGACGATGACCCTCTCTATGCCCAGTTTCAGGCGGAAGTGTTGGACGACCCGCACCTGGGCGACCTGCACCGACTCTTTGAAGACACGACCGAGTCCTTTATTGCCACGAATACGCCCCACGCTGCGCCGCAGACCGTTGCCAACCACCTGGTTATCGTGCTCGATAGCGAGCAGGTGGGCGTGTTGCGCGACATCACCCTGCGCGTGAGCGAAACCAACGTGCCTATCGAGTTGGCCGTGGGCCTTGGGCCGGGCGCGACGGACGACTGGACGCTGGCCCGGCAGCAGTTTGAGAGCGGGGTGGCCCGCCTGCTGCTGGATCTGGTGGGCTGGGACACGCGCCACGCGGACGCGGAACCCGGCAGCCTGCCGTACACGCCGATATCCGAGCCGACGACACCCGCCAGGGCGCTGACCGTGGGGTTTGAGGCGGCGATGCAAGCCATTCACGCCCAACGCACCCCCGACCTGCTGACGGCGCTGTCCAGTAACGACATCCGCACCCCGCAGGAACAAGAGCTGTTGTTGCGCTACAAAGCCGTGCCTGCGGGCGAGTATGGCGCGGCTGCGAACGGGTCGCGTTCGCCGGAGGAAATGCAGCGCACGCCGGGCGCGGTGGCTACCTTCTTTTATCGGCTATTGCAGACGATGAATCATTTCTACTGTCAACGGGATATGCTCTGGTTCGTGAATTACGAGCCGGAGGACATCCCTTATGCCAAAATCCTGCTGGCGGTGAATCGTATGCCCCATCGTGAGCAAGCAGCCTCGGTGGAGACGTTCATCCTGGCCTATGGCGAGACTTTTCCGACGGAACGGGCGGCGGTGATGGAACTGGCCGAGCAGGTATTTGGCCCCAACCAGCCAGACGACGCGACGCCAGGGGGGTAAAGATCCAAGCTCGGTAACAGCCATCAGGATGGGCGGTGAAACCGCAGCAACTAATTGCATCGCCAACAAGTTGGCGCGCCCACCTTCGTGGGCTGCAAGCGAACCTGCGAAGGCAGGTTTCGCAAGGGTTGGTGCAGTTTCAACTGCCTAT
>JAAYXX010000035.1 GCA_012515695.1 Chloroflexota bacterium | reverse complement strand
TGCAGCCCACGAAGGTGGGCGCGCCAACTTGTTGGCGATGCAATGGTTGGTGCAGGTTCATCTGCAGCCCACGAAGGTGGGCGCGCCAGCAAGCTGGCGATGCAACGGTTGCCGCGGTTTCACCCGCCCGGCACTGCGCCCCGTGACATCTTGACGCACGACGCGAGTGGGGTACGATAGAGGCATCACCAAACAACGGGAGGCAACATGCGCTATCGCACGTTGGGACGCACCCAACTCCAGGTCTCCGAAGTGGGCATCGGCGGCGCGCAGTTTGGCCTGACCAATTATATGGGGCACTGGGACGCGGACTCGCAAGAAGCCGAACGTGCCACCACAGCCACCATCCACCGCGCGCTGGAACTCGGCTATAACTATTTCGATACAGCTCCCGGCTATGGCAACGGGCGCAGCGAAGAACTGGTGGGGCGGGCGCTCAAGGGGCATCGCGACAAGGTGGTGATCGCCACCAAGGTCAGCGGCGGCCAGTGGACGCCAGAAGCCATCCGTCAGAGCGCGCTCGCCAGCCTGCGCCGCTTGCAGGTGGACGTGATCGACGTGATCCAGTTTCACGGCGGCTGGTATCATCCCCAAGAGGTAGACGTCATTCTGCGCGGCGGCGGCCTGGAGACCATGCAGCAACTCAAGGCGGAGGGGCTGGTGCGTTTCATCGGCTTTACCGCCGAGGGTCCGTCTTGCGGCGTGGAGCAACTGATCGCCACCGGCGCGTTCGACGTGATGCAGGTGCGCTATAACCTGATGTTTCAGCACCCATCGGATTTTGAGAACAACGAGGGCATCATTCGCCAGGCGGACGCTCAGGGCATGGGCGTGGTGCTGATGCGCACCATGACCAGCGGGGTATTCCAGCGGCTGATGGCCCACGCCTTCCCCCAGATCGACCCGCTGGAGGTGGGGCGGCTATTGCTCAACTATGTGCTGTCTGACCCGTATATAGATGTCGCCCTGACTGGCGTGCGCGACCCCTATCTGGTGGAGGCGAACAACGCCCTCTCGGATGATGTGGCTGCGCGGCTAGACCTGGACGAGTTACACAACCGTTATGTCCATTAGCGCGGGGCAGCAAACGCCTCGCCCATACTGATTCCATCGGAGGCTTGCCCATGTCTTACCCAATATTCGACCGCTCCCGGCTCAAGCTGAAACCGCTCGCCGAGCGGGTCCACGACTATTCCCTGCAACAGTTTGCCCATCTGGATGACCCCTTGCCCGCCTATGACAGCCCCGACCTGGAGTTGGTGGCCCGGCGCATGGTGGCCGCGGCTCGCAACGGGCGCGCGGTGATCTGGATGATGGGCGCGCACGTAATCAAGAATGGCCTGTCGCGCTATGTGATCGACCTGATGGAGCGCGGCATCGTCAGCATGGTGGCGTTCAACGGGGCCTGCTGCATCCACGATTTCGAGCTGGCGGCCATCGGGGCCACCACCGAGAGCGTGGCCCGTTACATCAGCGAGGGACAATTCGGCCTGTGGCAAGAGACGGGCCGAATCAACGATATCGCGGCGAGCGCGGCGGCGGAGGGCATCGGCCTGGGCGAAGCCGTGGGGCGAGTGATCGAGGAGGAAGCGTTCCCCCATCGCGACGTGAGCATCCTGGCGGCGGGCTATCGTCTCCGCATCCCCGTGACAGTGCATGTCAGCCTGGGCTATGACATTATTCACGAGCACCCCAACTGCGACGGCGCGGCGCTGGGCGCGGCCTCTTACACCGATTTTCTGGTGTTCACCCAGGAGGTCACCCGGCTGGAAGGGGGCGTGCTGTTGAGCATGGGCACGGCCATCATGGGGCCAGAGGTCTATCTGAAGGCGCTCTCGATGGCGCGCAACGTCGCCTATCAGAGCGGCGAGCCACTCAACCATTTTTCCACTGCTGTCTTTGACTTGCAGGATTTGGGCGAGGACATGCGCCACGAAGCGCCGAAATCCGATGCGCGCTACTACTTTCGCCCGTTCAAGACGATCCTCGTACGCACAGTGCAAGACGGCGGCCAAAGCTTTTACGTGCGCGCCGACCACAAGGTCACTGTGCCCGTCCTGTATCACCACATTCTAGCCGAGTTGGGGGAAAAATGATGGACAAGAGTCGGCTGCAAGCTATCCTGGCCGGATTCGAGCGCGCGCGCGTGCTCGTAATCGGCGACTATTTCCTCGACAAATACCTGGACATTGACCGGCGGCTGGCCGAAACCTCGCTAGAAACCGGGCTAGAGGCGCATCAGGTAGTGCGCGTACGCACCAGCCCCGGCGCGGCGGGCACTGTCGTGTGCAACCTGCGGGCGCTTCAGGTCGGCGTGGTTTCCCTGGGCGTGATCGGCGATGACGGCGAGGGGTACGAGTTACTGCGCGGGCTGCGAGAGCGCGGGGTAGATACCACACCCCTGATGCAATCCGGCACGCTCTATACGCCCACCTACACCAAGCCGATGATGTGCGAGCCAGATGGCCGCGTGCACGAGCTATCGCGGCTGGACATCAAGAACCGCGCCCCCTTGCCGCGTGAGTTGGAGGACGGGATCATCGCCCGCCTGCAAGAGCTGTTGCCGTCGGTGCAGGGGGTCATCGTGGCAGACCAGGTTCCCGAGCGGAACTATGGCGTCATGACCGACCGGGTGCGGCAGGCGCTCATAGACCTGGCGGCACAGTATCCCCAGGTGGTCATCGTGGCCGATTCGCGCATGCGCGTGGGCGAATATCGGGGGATTTACCTCAAGCCCAACGAGCACGAGGCCATGCGGGCGCTGCACGGCGATGTCAGGCGAGATATCACCGACCAGGAGATTGAGGCAGCAGGTCGCACTCTGAGCAGCCGCACGGGGCGGCCCGTGTTTGTCACCGTGGGCGAGCGGGGCGTGCTGGTATGCACCGAGTCGAGTTGTCGGCGCGTGCCTGCTGTGCCCGTAACAGGCGAAATCGACATCGTGGGGGCCGGGGATAGCACCATTTCGGGCATCGTCGGCGCGCTCTGTTGCGAGGCCACGCCGGAAGAGGCGGCGCTGGTCGGCAACCTGGTGGCTTCGGTGACGATCAAGTGCATCGGAACGACGGGCACAGCCAGCCAGGAGCAGGTAGTCCAAGCGTTAGGGCGTTGGCAAGCCGCCCACGGGTGAGCATTCAGGGGCGGCTCTTAATAGCGGGCGTCCGGGAAGATGGGCAGCTTTTCGCCCATCACCGGAATGGGGTGGCTGATAGACACCTCCCACCAGGCCAGCGTCGTGGCGAACAGTTCGCGCCACCAGTACTGCTCAATGAACTGGTAGTCGCGTTGGTCTGCTGGCACACCCACCGCATCAATGCCTATGTGGTCGGCCAGGAACAGGGCGCGGTCCAGGTGGTACGCCTGCGTGACCAGAACAGCATCCGTGACGCCAAAGATATGCCGGGCGCGGTAGCAACTATCGTATGTCCGCCGCCCGGCATAGTCTAGCACAATATCCCCGTCCGGCACGCCGCGAGCCAGAGCATACTCCCGCATGTGCTGGGGTTCGTTATAGTTGGCAAATCTGTTGTCGCCCGTCATGAGCAGCTTTTCCACGCGCCCTTGCTGATACAGCGCAATGGCCGTGTCCACCCGGTCAGCCAGCACGGCGCTCAACGTGCCATCGGGCCAGACGCCCGCGCCGAACACGATGGCCACCCGGCGCGGCGGCACTCGTTCCAGATCATAGATATCTTGCTTATAGCGGTAGTCTGTCCACCATCTCAGGCCGACGGGTATGCCCACAATCAGCACAGGCAACAACAAGATCAAGATCAACAATCGCCGCCATACGCTCTTGGGGCGCGCGCCGTTAGCGCGCACGCTCTTTTGCCCTACACTCACTCGTCCGTCTCCTATCCACGAGATGCTATCCCTAGACGGATTTTTCGCGGAATTTGTTTCGCCAAACACAGACGATTATACCATGTCGCGGAAGGGATCGGGAAAAGGGGCCTTGCGTATCTTGGGCGGGGAAACGGTGTTTTGACGGGTATATTGCTGAAAGGAGCAGACGATGGACACATCGCGACCGCGCGGTTTCTACTTTGAGGAACTGAGCGTGGGTATGCGGGTCAGCAGCCCCATGCGCACCGTTACCGAAACGGATGTCGTGCAATTTGCGGGGCTATCGGGCGACTATAATCAGTTGCATACCGACGCCGAATTTGCCAAACAAACGCCCTTTGGGCAGCGGATCGCCCACGGGCTGCTAGGGCTGTCGATTGCTTCGGGGCTGGCAGCCAGGGCGGGGTTCATCGAGGGGACAGCGCAAGCCTTTACCGGCCTCACCTGGAAGTTCAAAGCCCCCGTCTTTATCGGCGACTCGATCAAGCTAGAGGGCGAGGTCATCAAGGCGCGGCCCATGCCCAGCATGGGGGGCGGGCTGGTGGTTTTCGCCGTAAAAGTGGTCAACCAGCAGGGCAAGACGGTCCAGGAGGGGGAATGGACCATGCTGATGAAAGGTCGCCCCGCCTGAGCCGCCCGGGTCGGATAGGCAACAAGGGTACTCGCGCATAGCGATCTCCTTGTTGCCTGTCGCCCGGCCTAACGTCGTCCGAGATGATCCGCCTTGCGGATAAACAGTACCAACATGCGCCGCGCTTTCTGTCGGGTAAAGCTACGCAGCCCGGCCCAGCGATAGAGCAGCCAGCGCCACACGTTGCGATAGCTGGGGGCCGCCGCCTCACCAGGGGCGACGCTCCACTTGATCGCCGTCGCGCCCCATGTCAGGCCCGCGCCAAAGCCTACCAGGACAATGTTCTCCCCTGGCGCGATACGCCCTGCCTGGACGGCTTCACACAGGGCAATGGGGATAGACGCGGCGGAGGTGTTGCCATACTCTTCCAGGTTGACCACAAACCGCTCGACAGGCAGCTTGAGGCGCTTGGAAGCGGAGGCGATAATGCGCATATTCGCCTGATGGGGCACAATCAGCGCGACGTCCTCGATTTGCCAGCCCGCCTTTGTCACCACCTGCTCCGTGGCCTGGGCCAGGATCGTGGTGGCAAAGCGAAACACCTCTTGCCCGTTCATCTGAATGCAATGCAGTTTCTGGTCCACCGTGTCGCGAGTGGCGGGCATGGCGCTGCCGCCCGCCGGGATAATCAACAGGTTGCTGCCCGAACCGTCAGAGCCGATAACGCTGGCCTGGATGCCCGCAGGCCCCTCGGTGGCGCGCAGCAACACCGCCCCAGCACCATCTCCAAAGAGCACACACGTCCCGCGATCCTCCCAGTTCAGGACGCGGCTTAACGTCTCCGCGCCAATCACCAGCACCAGGTTATGCTCGCCGGAGGCGATAGCCTGTTGTGCCAGAGACAGCGCGTACACAAAGCCGGAGCATCCAGCATTCAGGTCGAACGCCCCGGCACGGATGGCCCCCAGAGCATCCTGAACCATGCAGGCCGTGGAAGGCATCAGGTGGTTGGATGTCACGGTCGCCAGGATGATCAGGTCAATCTCGCGGGGGTCCGCATCGGCTACCTCCAGGGCATCGTGGGCCGCTGCGATAGCCATCTGCGCGGTGGTCTCGTGGTCGCCCGCAAGATGTCGCCGAGCGATGCCCGTCCGCGTCCGAATCCACTCATCGGACGTGTCCAATCCTCGCTGGGCGAGTTCGTCGTTGCTGACAGCTTGTTTGGGTACATACATGCCCCAGCCGATGATTTCTGCTCGCCGAGTCAGGGTCAGGCCTCCTTGTAAGGAATAAAGACGAGGCAAGCGTTATGCCCGCCGAAACCAAACGAGTTGGACAGCACCGCGTTCAATTCCTGGCGGCGGGCCTCGTGGGGCACGTAATCCAGGTCGCACTCGGGGGCGGGGTTGTCCAGGTTTATCGTGGGAGGCAGGACGCCATCTTGGAGCGCCTTGATGCTGAAAATGGCCTCAACAGCGCCCGCAGCCCCTAGCAGATGGCCGGTCATGGACTTGGTAGAGCTGACCGCCAGCTTGTAGGCGTGATCGCCAAAGAACTTTTTGATCGCCCGCGTCTCGGTCACGTCATTGAGCGGCGTACTCGTGCCGTGAGCGTTGATATAGTCGATCTGTTCGGGGACCAGCCCGGCAGAGGCCAAAGCCTGGCGCATGCACTCGACAGCGCCTTCGCCGTTTTCCTCAGGGGCGGTGATATGGAAAGCGTCGTCTGTGCTGCCATAGCCAGCGAGTTCCGCATGGATGGCAGCGCCGCGCTGCCGGGCGTGTTCCAGGCTCTCCAGCACCACAACGCCCGCCCCCTCGCCGATGACAAACCCGTCCCGGTCGCTGTCAAAGGGGCGCGACGCGCGCTCTGGCTCGTCGTTGCGCTCCGAGATGGCGCGCATAGCAGAGAACGCGGCAACCGACAGGCCCACAACTCCGGCCTCTGTCCCGCCGCAGATAGCCATATCCACAGCGCCACGGCGGATCATCTCGGCAGCCTCGCCGATGCAGTTAGCGCCGGTGGCACAGGCCGAGGTAATTGCCATGTTCGGGCCAGTGATACCGAATTCGAGTGCCACCATGCTGGCAGCGGTTTCGGGCAGAATGGTGGGAATGCAAAAAGGATTGATCCGGCCTGGGCCGCGGCTCAACAGAATCTCGTTCTGTTCAGCAATGGTGCCGATGCCCCCGATGCCCGAGCCAATGACAACCGCCGTTTGTCTGCCCAGGTTCTTGTCTATGGTGAGACCCGCATCGCGTATGGCTTCGCGGGCGGCTGCAACGGCATACTGCACAAAGGGGTCATATCTCCGCGCATCCTTGGGAGACAAATAGTCCTTGGGATCAAAGTTCTTTATTTCCGCAGCGATCTTGGTACGATACTCTGTGGTGTCAAACCTGGTGATCGGGGCAACTCCTGACCTACCGGCCAATATACCAGCCCACGTAGTAGATAAGTCGTTCCCCAGAGGGGTGACGGTACCCATCCCGGTCACCACAACTCGTCTCGTCATAGCTATCCTCCTGATGTGCCCACGCCGAATCCTGGTCTGGTTCTCTGGTTGGCGTTGCATGCATTTCTATAAACACGTTCGCAGCCCAAGAGTTACACAGCAAATTGCGCTCATTGGACAATTTCTTTGCCCGCAAACCAGCCGCCAGCAACGCCGCCCGGCATTTCGGACGTTTCTGGTGTGGAAATTCACGTTGACATGTTTCTGCGAGTGTGTTATAATGGCAACAGTTTGCTATAAAATCGCTCCTCTCTCATCTACCTCACGCTGCTATCCAACCCTGCGCAACCTTTATTGCTGACCAGTCGTCCGCCGGATTCGCGCCATTCATCACCCCTTGCCTTGATAGCTCGTTGCTTCTGTTCGCCCTCTACACCCACTACCACGGCCCATCGCTCGACCCATCATTAGTTCCACACCCATTTCGCCTTCTCACACGTCTCGGCACACAAGCCCTGTCGTGCATCGCTCTGCGAATCATCGTGGTGGCATCCGTCGCTTTGCGCGACACATGGATATGCGCCACTGGTTTGCGTAGCGCATATCCATGCGCCGCTCTGCATCCGGCGCATGACAAGTAAGAAAGGTGCTAGATACAAATTGGGAGGAAAGATGCGTCAAAGAGTGTTGGCCATATTGTTAGTGTTGAGCGCCGTCGCGCTGGTGGCAACAGGTTGTGCCACTCAGGCTGGTGAGTTGACCCCAGGGGTTGAAGAGACGCTTGCGCCTGGGGTGGTCCCCGGCGAAACCGAAGAGGGAGCCACGCCCGGAGTTGAAACGCCCGAAGAAGGCGTCACCCCTGGAGTTACGGGAACCGCGCCTGGCGCTGCGGTGACTGAGTCGCCTGCTGCTGGTGTCACTGGTAGCCCTGAGATGACCGTCACTGGAACCGTCACCGGCACAATGACCATTATGCCGACGGGTACGCCCACGAACGGCGGCTGATCTCCCGATGCCAGTCTGCTGGCCACGACCATTTCCCCTGGTGACGCTACCTTCGTGGCCAGCGCGCCCTGTTTTGCCGCCAGAAGGATTACAGCCCAATGCAACCCGCCTGAACGCGCTGCTGGAGCGTCGCGCTGACAGCCCGACGGCTCAGTCCAGGCTGGGAATTGGGCAGACGAGTACACAAACAGGAGGAAAGAAATGCGTCTGAAATCACTGTCCCTGCTGCTCGTGGTGGGAGCGCTGGTGTTGACATTGGCAAGCTGTGCCACCCAGGCCGGTGAAGCCACACCAACAGTTCCAGGTGCAGCAGTAACGCCAGGTGTGACTGGGGAGGCAACCGCCCCTGCAGAGGGCACACCTGCTGAAGGCACCCCCGCCGAGGAGACTCCCGCAGAAGAGACTCCGGCTGTAACAGAGACCGCTGAAGGGACGGCGACAGTGGCCCCCGGCGGTGTGATCAGCCCGACGGAAACCGTGGAAGGGACCGTTTCGCCTGCCGTCACAGAGACAACCACTGTGACCGCAACCGGCACCGTAACCGCCACTGGGACTGTGACCGGAACTGCGGCAGCAGAAGGAACCCCAACTGGCCCCGTGGCTGGTGGGGTGATCGGCGGGGAAGCACTGATCGCGCAGGGCGAGGTGGTGTATCTGAACAACTGCGCCCGCTGCCACGGCGAGGATGGTGAGGGCGTGGGCGACATCTACCCGGCCCTGAACGGAAGCGAAGCCGCAACAGCCGAAGATCCGGAAGCAGAGATTCAGCAGATTATCAATGGTGGTGGAGGTATGCCGCCTTTCGGCGACGTCCTCTCGGATGAGGAAATTGCGGCGGTAGCCAGCTATGTGCGAAACGCCTGGGATAACGAGGCGTCTGTCGTGACTGTTGAACAAGTGCAGGCTGTCCGTGAGGAAGCCGAAGGTGGCATGACCACCCCTCAGACGACGCCCACTTCCTAGCAGGAGGGCGTCTGTCCAAACCCGGCAAGCGGCTTTGCCGCCTGCCGAGACCGAGCACCTGGCGGGGCGCGCTCCACGTTGCAAGGCGTGCGAGCGCGCTCTTTTGCGTCATCGCGTAGGCAGTTGAAACCGCCCATCCTAATGGCTGTTACTGAACTATTTTGTTAACCTTCATCAATCGCCCATCGCAATGGCTATTACCGAACAGTTTTGTCAAAAACCACCCAGCGCCATCGTGACCGGAGCATAAAAAACAGGGCTTTCCTGAGGTTTGCCCCCAGGAAAGCCCTGTCACATGCACTAGTAGCCGTTCGCCACGACTGGTATCATCACTGGCGCAACGTTGCCATAGGTGTTCCCAATGGTATAAAAGTCAATCGTGCCGGTTTCCGGCTTGGACGTATACCAGACAACTTGCGTCTTTCCGGCGACCCCTGCGGGGCCATCGGTGCTGGTCACCAGATCAGGGCTGTAACTGCGCCACCCCTGAACCGGGTGAGCCACGCGATGCTGCTCCAGCCAGTTCGAGCCTTGCTTGCGAGCATACAGGATGTCATAGCTCCCGTCCGCCCGCTCGTGCTCGTAGGCGATATGGACAGCTCCCTGCGCGTCTGTGGCGATGGCTGGCCGGATATCCGTTACGGCGTCACCTTCCAGCGGAGCCACCACTTCTGGCGCACTCCATTCCTCCGACTGGGCGGCGCGGCTCATCAGCAGCACGGCCATCTGCCCGGTCGTCGTCTTCATGCCTGTTACGTGCAGCGCCCCCCGGCGATCCGCCGCAATCGAGACAGGGCCGACATCCCCCTGCCAGACCGCAGCGTCCGACGTCAGATCAGTTGCCGGGGACCATTCAGCCTCCTCA
>JAAYXX010000289.1 GCA_012515695.1 Chloroflexota bacterium | reverse complement strand
CCCCCACCACACCACCACAGGAGGCCACCGTTGCCCGACCCGAAACCACGCCCACGGAACCGGAGAACGTCGCGCCGCAGCGTGAGGCGGCGGAAGTAGCGCAGCAGGAGGCAGCGCAACGCACGCCAGAGCAGCAAGCCGAGCATGTCATTGAGCAGGCAGAGACCGGACGCCCCCAGCAGGCCAAGACCTACACCGAGGGGCAGCGCGTAGCGCATTGGGAAGTGCTGGAAGATGATTACATCCGTGAGCAGTATGAGCGCAAAATACGCCGATGGGAACGAGGTATCGCGCAGGCCAAAGCGCAGCTAGAGAAGCTCAGCCCGCGCGCCACTACCCAGCGCAGGAAGATAGAGAACGACATCGTCCGCTGGCAAAAGGAAGTAGACAGCGACAGACAGCGGGGAGCGCCATCGCCCCACGAGTTACAGACCTACCGCGAAGATTACATCAAAGCTGTCAAGAAGGCGATCAGTAAGGGTGAGCCGGTGCCGCAGCAGGTCGTGGATCAGCGCCCCGAGTTCACCAAGGCGGTAGATGCCCGCGCGCGTTATGACAAGGGCTGGAAAACATCGTTCGCCAACAAGAGCGCGGCGATCAACGACACCATGCAGGCGGAGCGTGGGTACAAGGTCAAGCGGCAAGACGGCAAGCCTATCACTGAGGAACAAATCGCCGAGATCGACCAGGGGATGCGGGAGATCGAAGAAATCTTTGGCCCGCAGGCGGACTTTTTACGCAACGCCGATGTAACCATTGCCCACACCAGCGGCAAGCATCCGTTCTTGTCTACCTATGGCGGGGTATACCACGGCAAAGAACGCACGATTACGATTGGCACGGCCAACATTTTCGGGGAGCCAATCCCTGCCCTGGCCCATGAGTGGGCGCACTTTTTAGACGCCGAAGCCGGATACGCCGCCGGGAAGAAAGTCGCTGTTTTCCGTGGAAAAAAGCGGGTAGAGAGCACCTGGCTAAGCGAGGTGGACGGTAATTCTTTTGAGGGCGAAGACGCGGCGAATTGGCGGAGCCTATACCGCAATGCTCGCTACAAGATGACGGATACCATCGGAGTGCGCGATGCGTTCAGGGCCAAGCCCAAAGAAATGACCAAGGCGCAGGAGGCAGAGCGCGAGTTTATTCGCATTCACCTGGGCAGCTATTGGGATAGGCCCAGTGAAGTGTTTGCCCGTCTGGTTGAACAATACGCCAGCGTAAAGCGGGGCAAGGCGGGTGTGTCCGTTTCTGGCAGCTATTTCAAGACGCCCGGTTACTGGTCAGAAAAAGACTTTACCGAGATGCTGCCCCAGATCGAGCGGGAGATCAACCGCCGTCTGGAGCTATTGCGCAACCCGCGCCCCGCAGAGGAAGCGCGGCCTATCGAGACGCCAACGCCGCGACCAGAGCCACGGCCAGAGCCGGTACAGGCGCAGACAGAACCAGAGCCGGTACGGGCACAACCTGTTGTGGAGCCAACGCCAGAACCGGAACCCGTCGCTGCCCAGCCAGCGCCAGAACCCGCGCCCCGCGTCGAGGAAACGCCGCAGGGGTTGCCGTTCCGCGTGGTACAGGGCATGACCAACCCGACGCGGCCCGGCAAATCGCCCCGCCCGGTGTGGACCATCGAGGGGGATACGGCGCAGTATGATGACATCCTCCGGCAGGCAGGCGGCCAGAAATACAAGGGCACCTGGTCATTCTGGCAAGACCCGACGGAGAAATTGACGCAGGCGATCCAGGGGGGAGCAGCGCAACCTGTCGCCCAACCCAAGCCCAAGCCCGATGCAGCCACCGCACAAAAGCTGCGTACCATCGCCGACGGGATGGAGAGCCAGATAGAGGAAAAGTATCGCCCCCGTCAGGCCAACACCGTCCGCCGGGCCAGGATGGCGGAAGGCATTATTGCCGAAGGCGACCATCTGAAGCAGGTGCAAAGCGTGTTGCGTGGGCTGGCTGATGCGATAGAGCGCGGCGACTTGCCCGAATTCGCCCAGAAGATCCAAACCAAGAGCCTGATTGATTACATCTTGTTGCGTGAGAAGTGGTATCAACCCGGCGTACATGCCAACAATTTGCGCCGATTGATTGAGAAACTAAAGGGTAATCGCGAAGCTATTGCGATACGTAACAAGCTAAGTCAGATGATGCACGGCGCAGATGACTACAACCACTTCATTCGACTGTATAGCCTGGAAGACATCAAGTTTATTGAAAAGGCCGCCAAGTTGGCCGAGGCCACCAGTTATGAGATGCCGAATTTGGCCGATGCAAAACGGTTATTCAAGGCGGGGATCAACGGCGCCAACTATACCGAGGTGCGCGACTATCTGCTCTCCCTGACCCGGCCCATGTCTGAGGCGGAGAAGAAGCAGCGCCAGATTCAAGAGCTCGAGCGCGGGCTGATCGGCGTGCCTATCCCCGGTTATTTCCCCACCCCGCGCGTGGTGGTCGATAAGATGGTCGAGAAAGCGGGGATCGAGCCGGGCATGTCGGTGCTGGAACCCAGCGCAGGCAAAGGCAACATCGCCGACGTGGTGCGCGAGACAGCGCCCGACGCTGACCTGACGACGCTGGAATGGCAACCCCGCCTGTCGGACATCCTGAAACTGAAGGGGCACAAGGTCGCTGACGAGCAGGACTTTATGCAGCACCAGGGGCAGTATGACCGCATCGTGATGAATCCGCCGTTTGAACAGTTGCAGGACGTGGACCATGTACGCCACGCCTACGACCTGCTCAAGCCCGGCGGGCGCGTTGTGGCGATTATGAGTGAAGGGCCATTCTTCCGCAATGACCGCAAGGCTGCCGAGTTCAGGGCATGGCTGGAACAAGTTGGCGGCACCAGCGAGCAGCTAGAAGCGGGTTCCTTCTATTCCAGCGAGCGGCCCACCGGCGTCAACACGCGGATGGTCGTCATTGACAAGCCGGGCGAGACGATGGCCCAACCCCAACCCGCCGCCCCTGCCCTGCGCGTCGAGGCAGCGCCCTCGTTTGCTGGCTATGGCGATGCGCGCAAGTGGATCGACGCCAAAGCTAAGGAGTACGGCGGCAAAAGAGCTTTCTATGCCAGCGAGGAATACAAGGCTGCCCTGCCCGAGATCCAGAAACTGTACGAGTTGGAGATCAAGGAT
>JAAYXX010000034.1 GCA_012515695.1 Chloroflexota bacterium | reverse complement strand
ACCTTGAAGGGGCCGTGCTGGCGAATGGCCTCTTCTACCTGCTGTGGGGTGAACACCTGGCCCCAGGGAACCTCGATGGTTGTCACCTGTGCTCCGGCGCGCTCGGCGACGTCTTTCATGCGCGTGCCAAAGACGCCCGCGATGCACACCAGCATTTTGTCTCCCGGCTCGATCAGGTTCACGACGCAGGTTTCCATGCCGGCGGAACCGGTGCCGCTGACGGCGAGGGTGAACTTGTTGTGGGTGCAGAACACTTGCTGAAGCATGTCTCGCACGTCATCTAGAATCTGGACGAACTGGCTGTCCAGATGGCCGATGGTTGGCCGCGCCATTGCCTGCAAGACGCGGGGGTGCACGTCGGAAGGGCCGGGGCCCATGAGCAGGCGGGGTTTGATGTCGGCTGTCTTCATGATCCGTTTCTCCTATGTGAATTGGTCTGAACCTGTCGGGGGACGGCTCGTGCCACCAGCGGGGCAGGGCGATCTGTAGCGCCTGTCGGTGGGATGGAGTGTATTCTGCCGCGAGCCAGTGTGTATTGTAGCCAAGGCCCGGCTGTATGGCAAGCAACAGGTTTGCGGGGAGCTGATGCCTGCGAGCTAGAGGCGGGACTGCCGTGCCACGGCACGGCGATCCCGCCTCGATTTCCTGTGGTTCATCCTGCGGCCCCGCGGTCAGTCCACCAGCATGGAGATGGCGCGGCGCAGGCTGGCAGCGATGGGATGGTCTGGGTAGCGGGCGACAAAGACGGTCTGGCTTGCCAGGATCATTAGTTCGTCGGAGTGAGGCAAGACGGCTGCGACGGGGCAATTGTACGTCCGCTCAACTTCTTGCTGGACGGTAGCGGCGTCGAAAATCGGCGGCATCTTGTTGACGATGAGCACCATGCGGGGCACGTCGAGCTTGCGCGCCACTTCGACGGTGACGCCGGTGCCCTGGTAGTCTTGTTGGTCGGGCCGCATGATGATGCCCAGCGCGTCCGAGATGGCGATGGAGAGCAGCGTCTCCTCGTTCAACCCTGGATGGGTATCGATCATCAACACGTCGAGGTTCAGCTTGTTCACGAGGTCCTGGAACCCCTCGTTAAGCAGGCCGACGTCATAGCCCTCGCGCAAGACGCGGGCGATCTCGCCAGCCTTGATGCTGGAAGGTGTGAGCAGGATTTGCCCCGGAATGTCACCCTCCAGGTTGGAGGTGACATCAATAGCGGCGTCCTCGATATTGCACTTGCCCCACAGGTAGTCGTTAAGTGAATAGCGCATGTCCTCCTCGTGTACACCAAAGAGGACGTGGATGCCGGGGGACTGGATGTCTGTGTCCACCACTCCGACGCGGCGTCCTTCCATCGCCAGCAGGGTAGCCAGGTTAGCTGTTGTGTTTGATTTGCCTGTGCCGCCACGGAACGAGTGGATAGAAACAACTTGAGACATGATGCACTCCCTCTGGGTTTCGATAGATGAACAGCAGAGCTGTTAGTCTTTGCTTCGCATGGATTGCGCCTTCTGACGCAAGTTCTGGAAATAGTCCGTCTCGGTGATTTCGGCCACCTGACGGGACTTTTTTGTTTCGTCGATTTCGATACGCAGTTGCTTGACCTGTTGCTTCAAGGTTTCTTCACGCTGGATGACTTCTCTGGCCATGCGCCCAAAAACCCGAGTGAGATGGTTAATCTCGCCGGAGCCAGGGCTATTTTCTAATTCGGCGGCCTCCCGCGTGTCAAGCTGGCCTGTAGCCATTTCCCTTGCCGCTCCGGTGAGGCGCAACAGGGGCCGCACCATGCTCTGGGCCACGAGGCCAGCGTTTGTGATGGTAAAGACCATCGTGAGCGCGATGGTAAAGATCAGCTTGCCCGTCAGTTCGAAAGAATTTGTGCCTGTGCCCGTCGTTTGCTGGGTGAGGAACAGCCCGAGCAGGGCCACGGGCAGAGCAGCTGACACCAGGATGGCGAGAGAGATGCGCCGCATGAGGCCGGAGCGCAACCACTCGCTGGCCCGGGTATCAATTCGCTCATAGTTAAAGAGCACGATGGGCACGAGAATGGCGGCGTTTACCAGGTTCACCCAGACCAATGGCCGGAAGTATTGCTGATAGGCGATTTGCGTGGTGACAGCCGGTTCAACCAGCGGGTGGGTGAACGAGGCGAACGCCATACCGGCCACGATGCCGACAGCCGCGATAGCCAGGGCGCGCAGTTGGTCGCGCAGGGAAAAGTACTGGCGATAGTGCAACGCGGCGAGGCCCGGAATCAGGCCCATGATGCCGTTGCCGATCTGCCAGTTTACCAGATAGGCGCGCAGCGTGTCCAGTGGTTGCCCGTAGAGGGGCACGACGGGCGGATAGGGCAGCAGGCCGGAAGACAGGTCGGTGATGAAATTGCCCGCAAAGCCGGTGACAAAGCCGACTATCGGCCCAAAGACGAACCCGAACAAGATGGGCACGCCCACGCCGGGGCGGATTTGCAGGTTGTCGGCGGCCTGTAGCTGAAAGATATTGGTCATCCAGGAGAGGGCCGCGTATAACAGCGTGCCGCCGAGCATGGCGTATAGCTCGCGTCGCCCAACTCTCCAGGTAGCTGCTGGTCTGATGGTCATGTGGCTATTCTCCTAGTTCCACTCTGGCCGGGTCAGCCGGTCCAAGACGGGGGGCAGGCCCGCGATGGCTTCGCCTGTGCCGCCCGTGCTGATTTCCTCAAAGGTTGCCAGCGAAAAGATAGCCAGTTGGTTGTATTCTTTGCCCAGGGCGATGGCTGTTTCTTTGTCTGGAATGGTGGCCGAGATATCCAGATAGGTCATGCCGTTTTCGCTGTTGTACCATGTCCCCACCGAGACACGCGGGTCTCGCAAAAGGTCATAGTTGTCGATGATAAACGATTGCAGATCGTCGAGGGTTGGCTGCCCTTCGACCAACACGCTCAGATCGGGATACAGCGACACTGCGTAAAGCTCTTCCCCGGCCAGGTCGCCAAAGTACAGGTTGAACGTAGAGCCGCCGTTGGCCCGATGCGCTACCTCGATATAGCGAGCCACTTCGCTCACATCCATCAGCTCGGGCAGCGTGGCCTGGGGAGTAGTCAGGAAGGAGACGGCGTCCGGGGTGGCGTCGGGGAGCGCTGCTTCCCAGGCGAACTGGTCGGTGGCGGCGCGACGCTGGAGACCAAATGGCCCATTGATCCAGGTGTATTCGCCGTTGGTGAAGGCGGTCCAGTTGCTGGCTTTTTTCCAGATCATCAGCCCGTTGGTGGTGCGTTGAAAGCCATCGCCGTCGGGCGTGTGGTACTCGTCTTCCAGGCAACTGCCGACGACGCCGCTATCGGCCAGCAGGTTGTGCATGCTCTCAAAGCCCAGGACAAAGCGGCAGTCGGCGCAGGGGGTTGCCGTTGAGGCTTGATCGCCTGTATCGGCCAGGGCAGGGACAGGCAGAAGGCTGCTCATCGCCAGGAGCAGGGCCAGGGCAAGCATCAGGGCATGGATGGGTTTGTAGCGTTGTTTGATGTGTTGGGTCATGCAACCTATCTCCTTGGTAGACTTAGAACTCGAGCTTGGATATGACGCTGGAACGTTGTCTGCGCTTCAGCCGCCAGTTGAGCATGCTTGTGTCATAGTGGGCGCGGAACCGAAAGATGGATATCAGGGCAACTATGGCGCATATGCAGCCTACGCCCATGTATAGCGCGCGCGCCAGAACGGGGTCGAGCAGGTTGTGGTGGGCGGCCGTCAGGAAGAGGCCGATCATCCCGCAACTGACGATAGACCCCAGAGGATACAGGTAGCCTTCGACAAAGGCACTGACCCGGCCACGCCGCTCGTCGGGGACCAACCCCAGGAATGCCCGGCGCGATGGTTCGTCGATGCCTTCCAGTGTGGTGCGGGTGAGCACCTGGGCAATTACAGCGCCCACCAGCGTGGGCACAGCCATGCCCAGCAGCAGCCCACAAAGCAGGGCCACTGGCATGATGATGAAAATGCGCTTGAACTCTAGCTGCTTGAGCAACCAACCGGATAGCAAGCCCTGCACGACAAACATGAGCACGATGCGGATTGTTCGCACGGTGGCGAAAAAGGTCTCCAGGCCCGTCACCTGGGTATAGGCTCCGGCAGCGCTTGCTACCATCTGGTATTCGACCACGTTGAGGCCGATTCCCAGCAGGATCATCGCGAGCGTCAGGTAGCGATAGGATGGAACCTGCTGCACAAAGGCGATACCTTCGCGCAAGGTATCCAACACCTTTTCCCCGGCGCGTGACTGGCGGGCGGTGATCTGGATACGGCGCAGCGATAGGCGCAGCCCCAGGGCCATTGCTGCCAGCAGCCCGGCGTTCAACAAGAGCAGGTGCGTGCTGCCGGTGGAACTGCTGCTCAGGAAGCGGGCCGAGAGGGTGGTGATGCCGTTTCCAGCTATCCCGCCCAGCAGAGCAGATACGCCCAGCAGCGCGAACAGGCGCTTGGCCTCGGATATGGTGAACATATCGTTGGCTAGCGACCAGATCAGCATGGGAAAGAGCAGCCAATGCTGATCGTTCAGAATGGTCAGTAGTGGGTAGGTGATGATGCCTGGCGTGCCGGTCTGGAACAGGGCATAGAGGCACAGATAGGCCACGCAAAAGCCCACGCATAGCGCCTGAGCCAGGCGATCTCGTCGCGTGCGGTCCACGAACAGCGAATAGGCACCTGAAGCGATCATGACGATGATCATGTCCAACGCCCATACCCAGAGGATTTGCGGCGGCCCTACCTGACTGAGAAAGCCGCTGGTCGCTACGACCTCGTTGGACTCCAAGATCATCGAGTTCACGAAAAGGAGCAAGGCTAACAACACAAAGCGAGCACGTTCCTGTGGTTGAATGCGGATGCTAATGTTAGGACCTCCTGCATGTGATGCGCTCGACGGAGCGGTCAGGCCTAGGCCATCTGTCGCTTGGCCAGTTCGGCGAAAGGCCCGGGCTGGTTGAGCAGTTCGTCGTATGACCCACTTTGGACGATGCGTCCGGCTTCTATGACATAGATGCGGTCGGCGTTGGCTACGGTGGTCAGGCGGTGGGCGATTACCACGCGGGTGGCCTGTAGCTCTTCCAGGCTGCGGCTGACGATTTCCTGCGTCTGGTTATCCAGCGCAGAGGTGGCCTCGTCGAAAAACAGGATGCGCGGCTTGTGGACGATGGCTCTGGCGATGAGCAATCGCTGCCGCTGGCCGCCGGAAAGGTTGCTCCCCTCCTCGCTGATGACGGTGTTCATGCCCATCGGCATGGCCCGGATGTCTTCGTCCAGACCTGCCCGGCGGGCGGCTTCCCAGGCGTCATCAAGGGTCAGGTAGGGGGAAGAGCCGACGATGTTGGTATAGATCTCCCCGGCCATGATCTTGGCGCTTTGCAGCACGACGCCTATTTGCTGGCGGACGGCGCGCAGGTCTAGCCCGGCGAGGTCTTGGCCGTCGTAGAACACGCCGCCGGACTCGGGCTGCTCAAAGCCCAGCAGCAGGCGCAGCAGCGTAGACTTGCCAGACCCCGACGGCCCCACCAGCGCCACAAATTCGCCGGGTCGTATCCGTAGCGAGATATCCTTGAGAATCTGCGGGCCGTCTGGCTTGTAGCGGAAGGAAAGATGGCTGACTTCCAGGTCGCCCGACAGCTCGCCGGGGTCGACTTTGTAATCATTCACTTCGGGGACGGCCTGCAGGATAGGCTTGGTGCGCTCGAACAGGGGCACAACCATCAAGACCGAGACCAGGATGGCGCCCATGGAGAGCATGGCTGTGATAAACTGTGTGAAAGCCAGGTTAAAGGCCGTAAAGTCACCGGTGGGCAGATCCGCAGGCGACAGGGATGAGGCCGCTGCAAAGATGACCAGAGAGGTCAGCACCGGGTACGCGCCGTTCAACGTGAGCAGGCCGTTCGCCGCCGCGCGCGCCTTGAGGGACAGCTTGCGCTCGGCGGTAAAGCCGTCGGCCCAGATGGCAAAGGCGCGCCGTTCAGCGCCAGCAGCGCGGAACTTGGCGATGCCGGTGAGCAGTTGCAGCACTTTGCCCGATACCTGGCCCTGGAGGCGATATAGCTGTCGCTGATAGCGCACTTGCAGGCTGCCGACGATGGCTGTTGCCACAGCGATGAGGGCTGCGAGGCCCAGCGCGAGCCAGGCGAGGCGCGCCGAGATGCGGAACAGCAGGATAAGGTTGAACCAGGCGAACACGCCGGTGAGCAGCGTGCTGAGGACGTGGCCGGAGAGTATACGGCGCACTTCGGTGATGCCCATTGCGCGGACGCCCAGGTCGCCGGAGGTATAGTCGCGGAAAAAGGGCGTGGGCAGGCTCAAGATGCGATCCCAGATGGCTGCCTGACCGTAGGCGTCCAGCTTGCTTTGCAGGCGCAAGACCGCCAGGCTGCGGGTGAACTGGAACACGCCCGTGACCAACGCGATCAGCACCAGCCCCAGCCCGACCTGCCACAGCCGGTTTTGCTCGGCGTTCGGGATGACGTCGTTGAACAGGAGCTTGGTGGCTGCTGGTGGCACAAGCCCCAGCAGGCCTACCGCCGCACCGGCCACGAACATGCTGAACCAGTCTTTTTTGCAGTCCCAGAAGCCAAAGCGTATCAGGTCCCAGCAATCCATTGCCCGGTCGGGGAAGGGACGGTAGAACGTATAGGCGAAGGGAGCCAGACGAGCATCCACGGCGGCGGTGATGGGCGTGCGCGTGCGCTCCACGGGGTCTACCAGCTCGTATTGGCGCGGCGAGACTGGCAGCAGCGCCACGGGCCGCTCTCCCGCGCCGGTGTTTTCCATGAAGCCGAGCAAGGGGCCGCTATCGGTGCGCCACCACTCGCCGCGCAAGGCCACTTCGCGCACGCGGAAACGGGACGCCTTGGCGATGTTTGCCACTACCGTCTTGGATGAGCGTTCGCGCTGGATTCCAGGGTAGGTGCGGATGCTGATGCCGAGCTTGTCGCCAACCAGGCGGCAGGCGGCCACTGCCGGGTGTTCGTCGTCTCGCAAGATGCCCGCCAGTTCTGCCCCGGCGTCGTTGGTGAGGGGAGAGGAAAGGTTGGCAAGGGCGCGGTCCATGACGGCGTGTTCTGCGCCCGCCTTTTTCTCCAGGCGTTGCTGTTCTGCCAGTGTCGATTGCTCGCGGCGGTTTTGCACGTTGGTCAAGATGAGGGCATGCAGCGCGTCCAGGCTGGCCCAGGCGGGGTCTTGGGATAGCAAAGTGTTCGTGCTGGCCGTTTGTAGCCGGAGTTGACCCGCGGGGCGCAACCATGTCTGCCGGGAGACGGGCAGGAAATGCGCGGTATCCTGCCAGGATAGCTCCGGGTGGTCCATCAGGAGGGCGTTGCCTTCCAGCGGTCTGGCCCACAGCAGGTTGCGCTTGGGCACGGCGACGCGAGGCTCCTCGACAGTCGCCTCCTTGTCTGGTTCCAGCAAGGTGTAATCCTTGGGTAGTACATCTGCGGGGATGCTGGCGAGCAGCCCTTCCGCCCAGGCTTCGAGCATGGCCGCGATGAGGTCGTGGTATTCCAGGTCGGTGGCCAGTTCTTGAAGGCGGGAGCGGCGGATACGCAGCACCTGGGTTTCCGGCGTGCCGGTTACGAGCAAGCCCATGCCCTGATCGCGCTGCGACAGGTCCATGCCCATGAGCAACTGGCCCGCAACGCCCCGAAATACGTGGTTGCGCGCACCGATGGCGGCCTTGTTCTCGACGGGCACAGCAAAGACGTCCACAGTGCCTGCGTACACGATCCAGGCGCTTGCGGGGTCGTCGAGCAGCAGGGGATGGTTCCCCTCGACATCCAGGAGCCTCCCCTCCCTGTAGCGGAGTTTGAGCAGGAAAAGCTCAAAGGCATCCTTTTGCGGTATGTTGGTGGTGATGACACCAGCGTTCGCCATGATCTCATTCTCCTACGATCAGAGCAGGTCCAGAAGGGACTCGGTCTTGGAGGCGGCTCCGCCAGCCTGAATCAGTTGGGCGTAGCGGCCTCGCGAGCGCATCAGTTGCTTGTGGGTTCCTCGCTGCACAACCTTGCCCCTGTCCAGGACGATGATCTCGTCACAGTCTCGGATGGTGCTGAGGCGGTGGGCGACGATGAGACAGGTGCAGCCTCGCCGCCGGAGGTTGTCGTCAATGATTTTTTCGGTGATGGGGTCCAGGGCGCTGGTGGCCTCGTCCATGATCAGGATAGTGGGGTTGGTGACGAGTGCGCGGGCGATTTCCAGACGTTGGCGTTGCCCGCCGCTAAAGTTGGTTCCCCCTTCGGATACCGGCGAGTCATAGCCGCCGGGCCGGGCCGCCACTTCTTCGTGGATGGCGGCGTCGCGGGCGGCAAGGCCGATATTTGTTTCGGGGATCGTGCTATCCCACATGGTCAGGTTCTCGCGGACGGTCCCCTCGAACAAAAAGATGTCCTGGTCTACCATCGCCAGCGAGTTGTTCAGCTTGGTACGCGGAATCTGGTCTCGCGTTTGCCCGTCAAAGAGGATTTCGCCGGACCACGGGTCGTAGAGACCAGCGACGAGCTTGGCAACGGTGGACTTGCCGCTGCCCGTGCCACCCACCAGGGCCACGCGCGAGCCGGGTTCCAGCGTCAGGCTCAGGTTTTCGATGAGCGGGGGTTCGAGCTTGCTGTAGCCAAAGGTCACATTACGCAGTTCCACCCGCCCGGTCAGCTTGCCGCCGGACGTATCCTGCCCGGTGTGGCGTTGCTCTGTGTTGCTGTCTATGGGGTAGCGCAAGACATCATCCAACCGCACGAGGTCGCCCTCGGTTTGTTGCAGGCGGCTGCCAAGGTTCACGACCTGGTTGACAGGCGCGAGAAAGCTGGCCATGAGTGCCTGGAAGGCCACCAGCCCGCCGATGGTAAGCTGGCCGTTCATGATCCGCAGGCCGCCCGCCGTGAGGATGACAGCCACGTTCAGGGCGGACAACACGGGCGGGATGACGGCCAATGCTTCGGTCAAGAGGCCCAATTCCTGGTCGGCGCGAATTGCTTTGGCCTGATGGCCCGACCAGCGCGAGAAAAAGTCCGACTCGGAGCCGGTAGCTTTCAAGTTCTCGACCATACGCAGCCCGCTGAAGGCGGTTGCCATGAGCTTGCTCTGGTCGTTCAACGACCTCTGGTTGGCGTCGACCCGTTTGCGCGAGATGAACCGCAGGGCGACGATATTGAGCAGAGCGATCACCACGCCCAGGATGGTCAGGACGACGTCGTATTGCAGCATGACGATGACATAGAAGGCGATCAGCAGCACGTTGAGCAGGTTGGTCGCCAGATCGCCCGAAAGAAGCTGGGCAACGCGGTCGTTCAGCGCCACGCGCACGCTGATGTCGGCGGCATAGCGTTGGACAAAAAACTCGATGGGGAGCCGCAGCACGTGCCAAAAGAACCGGGCAGAGGAGGCGACGGCCAGCTTGGTTTCCAGGCGGAGCAGGTAGTTTTGTTGCAGCCAGGTCAGCCCGGCCTGCAAGAGCGCGGTTGCCGCCATGACGCCGAACATCGGCCAGAGCCAGTTTTCCACGCGCTGCACCAGGTAATAGTCTACAAAGATGCGCGTAAACGAGGGCACGACCAGGCCGACGAGCACCAGCAGCAGGCTGACCAACAGGACATACAGCAACCCGCGCCCGTCCGACCCCATGCGAGTGCCCAGCGAACGCAGCAGGGAGCGCTTTTCGCCGCCCCTGGTAAAGTCTGGCCCGGGCCGGATCACGAGCGTTACGCCCGTGAAGGACTCGTCAAACTCCTCTTCTGTGACGATGCGGGGACCGGAGGCCGGGTCATTCAGGTAGACCTTGCCCTTGCGGAAACCCTCGACCACCAAAAAGTGGTTAAAGTTCCAAAAGACGATCACCGGCATATCGGTGTTCTTGAGGGGTTCCAGGTCTTTTTTATAGCCCTTGGCGTCAAAGCCATAGTCTCGCGCCGCTTTGAGGATGTTGCTCGCCTTGCTGCCGTTGCGCGACACTCCGCAGGCGATTCGCAATTCCTCCAGGGGCACGTACAGGCCATAATGGGCCATGATCATCGCGAGAGAGGCAGGGCCACACTCGACGGCCTCCATCTGTAACACAGTGGGGACCTTGACCCGACCATCTGGGCGGGTGGCTGGTTTGATTTTCTTGAGAACAGCGTCAAGGCGTTTGATCATATCGCAACTCCACAGGGTTGGCAGCGGCCGACATTCATAGGGCTGCTGTCTGTGCGGATGTGTACGGTTTCCGTCATTTGCTGTAGAATACCAGTTCAATGGGGTGCTGTTCATGGACGGTGACAGCGCCCGTGCAGTAGAGCCAACCTTCCAGCCGGTTGGGCGGCCCCTGTTTCGACGTCCACTGGTAGCCGCTGGGCGTATCGGGGTCTGCAAGAGGTTGTACGCGCACCTCGATGAGCTTGCTGTTGTTGATCAATGCCTGCACCAGCGTGTCGCTGCCGAGGGCGGCGAGCATCTCTTGTTGCGTCGCCAATGTCGGCTTGACGGCTGTCACCTTGCCCAGCAGAAAGCCATATTCCTCTTTGCGCACGGTGGGCGGCGAGAGTTTGACTTCCATGCCCGGCTGGATGCGCTGACCGTCGCGCTGGCTAAAGTAGAGCACTGCTTCCATATTGCCCGCTCCGGCGTCTGCGGTATCCGCTTGGGCTGGAATAAGCATTCCCTCGCCTTCAACCTGCACGGCGATCGTGCCCACGATGGCCCAGGCCAGGGCTGCTGCCAGCAGAACGCCCAGTGCCAGCAGAATGAGCCACCCTTGCGGCGTGGTGATGCTGAGTAGCTCGTCGAGCCGCTCAGGCGAGGCGAGTTTTTCCAGCGCCTTGCGGCGGAAAATGGGCTGACTTGACATAGATAATCCTCCTGGCGTGTATCGTTTACTCCGTTCTTCCGCCTCAGAACAACCGGCTCTTCATTTGCAGCCCCGGCACCAGCACTTTGGCTACGGGGATGTGGAAGGGAGCGCGGGTCATATCGAGGCGAAAGACGGACGAATATCCCGCCGCGACCAGGGCGTGGATGATCAGCCGCAGGTCTTGATGCAGGTCATCGCTGGCCTTGTTGGTCAACGTTTGCCAGTTGCCAACGGCCTGGCCGCTGTCTCCTAGCCGGTCAAAATAGGTATAGATGCGCGCAGCCAGGGCGCGGGATGTGGACCGAATCTTGTAGCCCATATCCTCACGCGCGCCGTGTATAAAGCTCAAGCGCGACTGCGCGGCCTCGGTGATGGCGCGAACGGCCGCAACGGATGGACTCGTGTGGGTTCCATAGCCCACGTTGACCATCGTGGACGGGCTGGCGGCTTGACCATCAAGCAGGACCGCCCAGAATGTGTGGACGGGAAGGGCGCTGCGTACCCAGATGAGGACGGGCTTGACCCGGGCGCGCTCTAGCTTGTCAAGCAGGCCGCTCACCAGGTCGTCGTTTACCGTGCACAAGTCCATGACCAGACATCGTTCCGGGCCGAGCTTGAGGCGGCCTCCGACGAACAACTGTGAGATGGCGTCGCGCTCGATGACTTCGTACAGCCCGTGCAGCGTGGCTTCTACCAGATGGTTGCCGCTTGCCAGGCCGTTGGTGGACAGGTCGTAGAGAGAGGGCGCGCAGAGATAGGCGACGCTGGCGGGGAGCCAGACAGGTTCCCCTGTAACCAGGTCTTCGCCCTCCACCCAGTCTAGCTTGAACTGCTGCGAAAAGTACACGTGTGGTTTCAAGCCGGGCAGAGACGCGGGCGAGACCACGCGCTGCCCGGAACGCGAGAGCGTTTCCCAGGTGGTGCGTCGTAGCCTGCCATTGGGTTGCTCGGCATGGTAATGCTCGATGGCCTCCATCAGCGCCGAGACGCGGGCGTTGAGCGGGGTGGCCCCTTTGCCGTTTGCCAGTTGCAAGAGTTCGCCCATTGGCCGGACGGCGCAATAGACGGGGATGCCGATGCGATCCAGCCCCGTGATGTCGGCGCAGCGGGTGATTTGCATGGCCTTCAGGTGGGGGCTGATGCGGGCCAGCGTCTCGGCGGGAGGCACCAGCCGGTGCGTGCCAACGGTAAAGCCTTTGCGGAGCGTTTGCCCGGTGAGATGTTGGTCAGACATGAGCTTGCTCCCGCTCGTTGATGGTGGCAGGGGCCGCGATACCGTCCGCGTTGCGGGCGCCCGCAGCGCGGGAGGCAATATAGGCGGCCATTTGCGCGGCGATGCCGGTGATCTGCAACTCGCGCACCAGGGCCACATCCAGGCTCCAGACGATCCCGAAATACTCGGGGCCTTGTTCGATGATCCACGCGACCAGTGCTGCGTCGGCTATGGCCCCAGCAGGCCCAGCTTGCCCTGTCTCCTGGCGCGATTGCGCGTAGGCAACGAGCCAGTCCGGGGGGCAGGAGACGCCATTTTGCCGCGCCCACTCCAGGATAAAGCACGAGTCGTCGGCGTCGTCCCATTCGGCCAGTGCTTCAGGCTGCGAGATAAAGCTGGCCGGGCCTTGTTGGGTGATCCAGTCGGCCAGGGCGAGTTCTGCCAGCAGCCGGTGATACGTCCCTTGCAGAAGGCCATTGGCGCGTAGCCAGTTCCCTTGCGGGTCTACCCCGTGCTCCCGTTCCCAAAGCTCGGTAAAGGCGCGCAGGTGCGCCTGGGGGCAGGTGATGGCGTTTTGCCGCGCCCATTCCAGAAGGAAGCAGCGCCTGGTCAGCGTTTCCCGCAGGGTGGACACCAGCCGCTCATCCATGCGGGCGTGTTGCAGCAGTTCGTCGCCGCTAATGCGCCCCTGTGTGGTGAGCAGTTGCCCGTAGAGCGCTGGAACCAGCTCCCATTTCATGCGGGTGATGGATGGGGCGGGCGGCGGCGTTGCGGGCCGTCCGGCGCCGGATGTGGCGGTCTGCTGCTGGCAATAGCGTAGCGCGCTGATGGCGTCCTGCCGTTTCAAGTCCACGCGATGCGCGCAAAGGTATTGCGCCAGGGCGTCTCGCCTGTCGCGAGTCCAGGCGCGAGCAAGCGGGCTATCGAGCAGCGCGTCGAAAGAACGCTGCGGATAGTAGAGGCCCTGGGCGTAGGCGGCCAACTCGCGGGCGTCTGCGTGGGTCAATGTGCCATCGCGGACGCCCTGTTGCAGCGTGTAGCGGATGTTGACCAGCGGCTCGCTGATGGGCAGGAACCCCTCGTCCTGGGTGCCATGTACCAGCGCGACTTCGTCGTCGCCTTCGATCTTGCCGTCGCGATACCAGGCGAAAACCTGCCCGTGGCCCAACATGCCAAAGGGATATAGCTCGGCGGCGCGCAAAGCGCCCATGCTGGAAGCGCCGATCAGTGTAATGCCCTCGGCCATCGCGTCCAGCAGCTCACGATGCCAGACAGACGGCGCTTGATGGAAAACGCCGTCTATCAACAGAATGGTTTGCACGCCGTCGGCCATAGCGCGGTAGATATCCCCCATACCGGCGGGGGGATAGTACTCGGCCTCCAGGATGTCGCGGGCCTCGGCATGGCTCAACGTAGGCCCCAGGAAGACGGCGATAGGATTGATCCGATACATGCGTTGCGTCCCTCGATGCGAGCGCTCCAGGCGATCGCGCTATTCCTCTTTGGCCAACGAGTTTAGCAGGATGGCTACAGCGCCGATGATCATGTACACCGGCCAGATGGACCCCCAGTCCAGTTCGAGCAAAAAGACCAGGGCCACGGTGATGAGTACCAGGCTGCCGATGATGGGGCTGGTGGTTTCGTGGGTTAGCCGACCCTCTTTGGCGCGGAAGGTTGTCCACGCCGAGATCAGGAGGTAGGCGACGGGCACGAAGAAAAAGAGCGCCCACCAGTTGTTGATTTCCAGGACGCCGAAATTCCTGAGCAGAAAGACGATGCCCAAGATCACCAGGGAGACGGCGGCAGCCAGCGGGAACTGTTTCTCTTGTTCGTTCTGTTCCATAGGATTTGCTCTCTTTCGGGTTTAGTGTTCCGAGGGCCGGGAATGATCAGCCAACATGTCCGTGCCTTTGGCTCGACTGCCGAGCACCAACGCTCCTACGGATGTTTCGGCGAAATAATCCAGGTTTGCGGCGGCTGCGAACAGGTCCGAGTGGCCGCCGCCCAGGGCGCAGGGAGCCAGCCCCATTGCGGTGGCGACGAGGTACATGGTCTGATACAGTCCGCCCAGATCTTTCAGGATGACCGAGTAGGCGATAGAGCTATACTTCCACTGCACGCGCTGGAAACGCGACGCGATTACCAGCAGGATTTGGGGGCGAGACGTCTCTAGAATCGAGTGCCAGGCCATTTGGAGCATCGTTTCCACGTGCACGCTGCGGTCAGAGACTTTTTCCAGTTGGTGGTTCAGCGGGTCGTAATGGTAGAGGCCGCTGGGAATGTTGGCGCAGCGGTCAATGACTGGGTAGATTTCGAGCGATTGGAGCGCGCCACCGCCGGGATAGGGCCGGAAGGTCACGCCGCCCTTTTCGTCGTGATACATCTCCTTGACGCGGGCTGTGCGATAGAGAAACTCGCCCAGTTGGACGTCGGTGATTGGCTGCTCGTCGTCATAGTTGCGCAGCGAGCGCCGCTCTTCCAGCACGCGGGAGAAGGGGATGTCGTTCTCCTTGAGCGCCTGGATGTCTGGCTTGAACAAGGGAATGATGACATCGGACATGGCGGGCTTGACCGGCGGCAAAGGAGGGATTTTCTCCTCAAAGCTGTAGGTCTTGCCAAAGGGGTTATTGTGGCGACCCAACCGGCTGCGGGAGTGGAACAGCAGGTCATGGAACTCCCACTGGGCGAGGGTGGAATTGGCCTCTTCGGCTGATTTGCCTTCCGCGTCCACTTCAGATAGGGCCTGAGCGTTGAGCAACAGGTTGACGATGCCGGTGATAGCGGTGGCTGGCAGTTCGGTATGCTGCGCGGCAAGCTGGTCGCAGGTAGCGGGGCGGGCCAGCTCGGCGACGAGCGCCACCGCTTCGGGAGTGTGCAGTTGGACCTGGGCGTGCCCCAAGGGGCATTCCAGCACCATGCCGTCTTTTTCCCGGCGGCAGCAGGCAAAGCGCGAGAGGACATAGGTTTTCGTCGAGTCCACCGCGTCAGCGCGGTACGGCTGCCCAAAATCGGCCAGCGGCGAGAAGGTCGCCAGGGGGCGGCCATCCACGCTGACCGTATGGCAGAGCAGCGAGCGCTCGAACAGCTTGCGGAGGTAGAAATTGAGCCGGTACAGGCCAGAGATGCCGTCGGCCTCTAGCACAGAGGCGGTCAACTGGTCCTGGCTGGCCCCGCCATCCAGCAACGCGGCCAGGCCCGCGCGCAGGGCGGGAGTGACCTGCTTCAGCGTCAGCGTTGTGAAGCTCAGGCTGGCGAACGGGGCGAGCAGCGTCAGTTGATCTGCCGTCTCCTCCGCTACGGAGACATCCTTTCTGATAGAGAGCAATACTGTGGTATCCATGCGTGACCTTTCTTATCCGTAATACGTCTCTGGCAAGTCCTAGAAGAACATCGAAATCGGGTTCATGTCGGCTTCGGCGCGTGGTTCTGCCAGCCAACCCAGTTTGACAGGTACGTCATAGAGCCGTCCGGGGCCTAAGCGCCGCCAGAAATGGCGGAGGCCGGGCACGACCACCTTGACGACTGGCAAGCCAATGTCGGGGCGGGTCTGGTCCAGCACGAGCATTTCCAGCCCAGCGAGCGAGTGATGTCAACGCAGGTGCACACATCGTCGCGCATGTCGTTGCTGGTGAGCCGGGGATAGTCGGCGAGTTTACGGAGCGGCTCTGATGGATGCGGCGCGACATAGGGTTCGGACGCTATTGTGGCCGTCTTCCACCATTGGACGGCGTCTTGCTCATCAAACCAATACAGCGTACTGCCATCCTCCGCCGAGTGTGAGACGGCGGGGAGGAACTGGTTGAGTTCGGTGACAGCGCGCAATAGGGCAGTGCGCGGGTCGAGGTGGGCGCTGCTGCCGATGAGAATATCCTCGACGGGCCTGTCTGTGCGGCGGGAGACAGCCGCAAACGCCGGAATACCCAGGTCGTTAGTGATGTCGAGCACCCAGATGTCGCGGCACATCTCGGCATAGTGCGCGCGGAGCTTGTCGAGATAGGGCAGTCCAAAGCTGTCCAGGTCGACAGCGGGGCGCGGGATGCGGTTGTACCACCAGACGGCCACGGCGTCTCGCTCGACGAGCTCCATAAAGCCCTGCAAAATGGCTTCTTCCACCGAATTGCCTGCCGCGCTGCCGTTGGTGTCGGATGTGCAAAAGAACTGGTGCAGCTCGGGATGGCCGAAATAGCAGTAGGCGGTGGGCAGATAACGCCACCTGTTGTGGGTCAGTGACCAGATGGGTGTCCAATCCACTTCCAGGTCGTCGGCGAACGGGTCTGGGACGATATGGTACGTGCTGGTGCAGGCGGCGTTCCACGCTGCCCGGTTGGCGTATTGGGCATCGCTGAACAGCATGCACTCGCGGATGTGCAGCGCCTCCGGCTGGAGGGAGTTGTAGGTTCCCCGCACGCAGTATTCGTCGCCCCAATAGACACCGGAATAGCGCTCGATGGCTTCGCAGAGCGCGCTGGTTTTGGCCTGTATCTCGGTTGTGCCCTTGCCACCGCTGCGATAGCGCATGTTGGCGCGCAGTTGCAGCATGTTGTTCGAGAGCATGGGAAAGCTGTGGCCGGTGGCATAGTTGTGCGTCAGGCCGTAGGAAGTCTCTTCTTTGGAGATGAACGAACTGACGATACCGGTGATGGGACTGATGTGGTGCTTGTACCGCTCAAAGGTCTCCTCAGGCGAGGCGGTACGATGGCCGCCGCCCTCTTCGGTGGAGCGTTTGAGCTGGCTTTGCAGGCGCACAGGCTGTGGCGGGCGAGACTGCTTGT
>JAAYXX010000288.1 GCA_012515695.1 Chloroflexota bacterium | reverse complement strand
GGAGCAGTTCCCCCCTATGAACTATACTGCCTTCTTGTTAAGATACAAGGGTGATCCGCTGGTCGTGACAACCAAATGTTAGCGCCATTAGTCAAGGATAGCGGCGGTCCAATCTGGCAAGCGCCACCTGCCTGCATTGCTTTGCCAGCCTCCGACGACAAGGCCCCGACATCTATCGGGGCCTTGCAGTTGTCGGGGGGGTGCCTATTCGCCTTGCCCCTGCCAGTACCCTCCTGATGGAGAGTTGCTCATGGCTTCCCCACGCAGGTAGTAGGCCGTTTCTCGTGTGTTCTGCTCGATAGCCAGAATCACGTAAATGGCCTCGCTGACGGCGTATAGTACGACGAACTGGATCAGGGCATAGAGCAGGATCAACCCCGCCAAGGCCAGCGCCTCGACTATTCCGTCAATTTCGCCCAGCAGAGGAAAGCCGTTGAATAAGGGGCTGGTTCCATTGACAGATGCCAGGATGCCGAACAGGATGACCAGAGTAGCCAGCAAAATGCCCCCAATCAGCAGCACCCAAGCGAGAACTTTATACAGAGCGGCGAGAGTCCGTAAGGCCCGGAATTTCCTTTCCATGCGGCGTTCTCCTTTGTCGAACTCGATGAACAAGAGACGGTGAATGCAATACCGCTTTGCCGCGATTATAACATAGCGGCCAGACCCCATTCAAGGGCCATAATAAGTAAATGAGGCAAGTATTTTTTTGTAGCCGCGCTGCTACGATTCGTCAGCGGGTCTGCGTGACTTTGCGGAGACCGCGTGGCTTGTCGGGGTCCAGCCCCTTGGCGATGGCCAGGTGATAGGCCAGCAGTTGCCCCGGCACAACGGCGACGATGGGCGAGAGCCACTCGTCAACGGTCACTGGCAGGCGAATGGGCCGCTGGGCGTGCTCCAGGGGTTGCGGGTCATCCGAGATCACCAGTAGTTCGGCCTCTCGCTGTTGTAGTTCAGCCATTAGGCTCATCAGGTCGGGCAAAACGCGCCCGCCGGGGGCGATCAACAGCACGGGAAAGCCCGGCTCTACCACGGCGATGGGGCCGTGCAGGAAATCGGCAGAGGAATAGGGCGTCGCGCCGGTGTAGGTCAGTTCCTTGAGCTTGAGCGCGACTTCTAGCGCGCTGGCATAGTTATAGCCCCGCCCGATCACGGCGCAACCCGTCATATAGCGATACCGCTCCGCGCCGCGCTGGATGGACTCTTCCACCTCTAACGTGCGGGCAACGGCCTCTGGCACGCGGCGCAGTTGCTCCAGCGCCCGCGCGTCGTCGTTGAGCGCCACCGAAAGCAAGGCCACGGCCATCAGCTCGGCGGTGTAGGTTTTGGTGGCGGCCACGGCGCGCTCCTGCCCCGCCTGCAAGTATATCACCCGTTCGGCGGCCTGAGCCAGCGGCGAATCGGGGGCGTTGGTCATTGCGATGGTGGGCGCGCCCTGTGCGCGGGCATCCTCTACGACGGCGATAATGTCGGGCGATGCCCCCGACTGGGAGATAGCCACCACCAGGGTGTTTTGCAGGCTCGGCGGGGTCTGGTAAACCGTGTAGAGCGAGGGGGCCGCCATAGCCACCGGCAGGCGGTTGGCCGTGCCGAACAGGTATTTGGCATAGGTGGCGGCGTTGCCCGAACTGCCGCGCGCGACCATCAGCACGTGGCGGATGTCTCGCTGACGCAATTCCTGCGCGATGGCGCGAATGGTGGGATATTCCTTTTCCAAGAGCGCCCGCAGAACGTCGGGCTGCTCTCGAACTTCATGGCGCATCTGTTCCATCTGCTACACCTTCCAGTTTATGCGAATACCGGGCGGATGGTGGCCGCCCGCTTGGGCTGCTCTCCGACGGCTGTATTCTAGTGGGTTTGCCTCATCGCGCAAGCGGTAGAGCGTTCCTGGCAAGCGTTGACGGAGTGTCTGTGATGTGTCATAATCAGGATGCTATCCACGATGGCCTCTTTCCTCTCCTTCCCCCTCACTCGTAGGCAGTTGAAACTGCACCAACCAATTGCATCGCCAACAAGTTGGCGCCGCCATGATGGAGATTTACTATTTAACTCGGTAACCCGTCGTGCCATCGCGTAGGCAGTTTATGAGTTTTAATAAAATAGTTGGGTAACCGAGGCAGCGCTGGCCTTGCTACTGCTCGCTCGGCCCCGCCAGCGGCATATATGCCGAGGAATGAATTCCCAGGCTGCGGAAAGCAGAAACCCGTTGAAACGGGTTGGTTATTCTGTAGTGCACTTTAGTACACTTTTTCAACTGGCAGCCTGGCACTTTGCTAGGCGTTCGGCGCGGGCCGCAGCCACAGCGGGTTACCCAGATTAATAAAGCTCATCAACCGCCTACGCGATGGCGCGAACGCGAGCGTTGGCCGTTTGGTTTTCTGAGGATGTCAAGATGGGCGATACATCAAAAGAAGAGCAGCAGGAACAAGAGATCAAAGACCTGAGCCTACAACTGGCGAAGGAGCGATCAGCTCATGCCCGCAAGCGCACGCAGTGGGCAGAATACCGCACTGTGCTGGCGAACGAGCGCACCTTTAGCGCGTGGCTGCGTACAGGTCTGGCGGCTATCGGCGTGGGGCTGGCTATTGCGCGCTTGTTGGCAGACATCGAGCTTTCTGTTGTCTCTCGGATCGTCGGCATCTTGTTAGTCGTGATGGGAACGATAGCCTCGGTCTTTGCCTTCTGGCGCTTTCAGCAGGTAATGCGTGTGTTGATTAGCGAGGATGTTGGGATTGGCACTCAGCGGGTCATGGGTAGCCTGGTGGTTTTGCTGCTCGCCATCGTAGGGTTGGCGCTGTGGCTGATCCTCCATGCGGGGTAGGCCGCGTGTCCGTACCAAAAAGGCCACCCTCCCTCGCGTGGGAGGATGGCCTTGAGTATGACCAGGTTCGTCGGGACGCTGGGGATTACCCTTCGCAAAGGGTCGCGTTCTCCGGCCACCAGGTGGAATGGCTCTCGCTATCCAAATAGGCGTCTTCCTCGCTGCTGTTCAGGTACTTGTCAATGTCGGTAGCAGCGATACGCCCCGCGCCCATCGCGCTGATGACGGTGGCCGCGCCGGTGACAATGTCGCCACCTGCCCAGACCCGCTCGCGCTTGGTGCGGCCTGTGTTGAGATCGGCCACCACCGTGCCGTGGCGGGTGCGGTCCAGACCCTTGGCATCGCTAAAGACCATCGGGTTGGGCCGAGTGCCCAGGGCCATCACCACGGTGTCCACGTCCATGTCAAACTCGGAACCCTCGATAGGCACAGGCCGACGGCGCCCGCTGGCATCCGGCTCGCCCAGTTCCATGCGGATGCAGCGCATGCCCGTAACCCAGCCCTCGTTGCCGTGAATCTCGATGGGGTTGGTGAGGAAATCAAAGATGATCCCCTCTTCCTCGGCGTGGTGCACTTCTTCCGCGCGGGCGGGCACTTCGGCTGCCGACCGGCGATAGACGATGTGCACTTCTTCAGCGCCCAGGCGCAGCGAGCTGCGGGCTGCGTCCATTGCCACGTTGCCAGCGCCCACCACGGCCACCTTGGCGCCCACTTTTACCGGCGTATCCCACTGCGGGAAGAGGTAGCCCTTCATCAGGTTGGTGCGGGTGAGGATTTCGTTGGCCGAGTACACCCCGTTATAGTTCTCGCCAGGGATGTTCATGAACATGGGCAGCCCCGCGCCGGTTCCCAGGAAGATGGCGTCGTACTGCTCTAGCAGTTCGTCCAGCGTATAGAGCTTGCCCACCACAACGTCGGTGCGAATCTTGACGCCCAACCGCTTCAGGTAGTCGATCTCGGCCTGCACGATTTCCTTGGGCAGACGGAATTCGGGGATACCGTACATCAACACGCCACCCGGCGTATGCAGCGCTTCCAGAATCTCTACTTCGTACCCCATCTTGGCCAGGTCGCCCGCGGCGGTCAGGCCAGCGGGGCCGGAGCCGATGATGGCTACCCGCTTGCCATTGGCGGCGGGGACGGCAGGGGTGCGGGCGCCTTCGCGGCGCTCCCAATCGGCCACAAAGCGTTCCAGCCGCCCAATGGCAACCGGCTCGCCCTTGCGGCCCACGATGCACTTGATCTCGCACTGGCTTTCCTGCGGGCAAACGCGCCCACAGATGGCGGGGAGGCTGTTCTTGTCCTTGAGGATTTCGACCGCGCTCCACATATCCTGCTCGGCCAGGGCGTGGATGAATTCGGGAATACGCACGTTCACGGGGCAACCGAGCACGCACTGCGGCTTTTTGCACTGCAAACAGCGGCTCGCCTCTTCGACGGCCATTTCTAGCGTATACCCCAGGGCCACTTCGTCAAAATTATGTCTGCGCTCCTCGGCAGGTTGAGAGGGCATCTCGTGGCGAGGAGTTTTCTCTGCTTTTGCCATGAATGGTCTCCTACTTCTCTTTGCTCGCCAGTTCTTGTTCAAACGCTTCCACTGCGCGCTTTTCGAGGTCCAGGTAAGTGCGCTGGCGGCTCAGCAGCAGGTCCCAGTCTACCTCGTGGCCGTCGAATTCCGGGCCATCTACACAGGCAAAGCGCGTCTTGCCCCCCACCGATACGCGGCAGGCGCCACACATGCCGGTGCCGTCCACCATAATCGAGTTGAGGCTCACGATGGTCTTGACCCCAAAGGGCTTGGTCGTCAGGGCGACAAATTTCATCATAATGGCCGGGCCGATGCCCCACACGCACTTGATCTCCCGCCCAGCTTCGATCATCTCTTTCAGGGGAACGGTGACCAGGGCCTTGCGGGCGTAGCTGCCATCGTCGGTGCAGACGATTAGCTCATCCGTAACCTGGCGCATTTTATCTTCCCAGAAGAGCAAGTCCTTGTTGCGCGCGCCGATGATGCCGATCACATGGTTGCCTGCCTCGCGCAAGGCGCGACAGATAGGGTAAATGGGGGCGATTCCCAGACCACCACCCACCAGGACCACCGTGCCATAGTTCTCGATCTC
>JAAYXX010000287.1 GCA_012515695.1 Chloroflexota bacterium | reverse complement strand
CGCCAGTTCGCCAGTTGGGGCAAGTTCCGCCACGAAATCCCCGACGCGCTGATGGTGGAAGGGGCGGTGCATCATCTCGACTTTATCGCCGACATGACCGGCGCGCTGTGCGACACCATCTACGCCCAGACCTGGAACCCCGCCTGGGGCGAGTTTGCCGGGGATTCGCAAGGGCTGGTGACGATGCATTTCGAGAATGGCACGCGGGCCTTTTACGAAGGGGCCAAGACCAACGCCATCGGGCTGAATGGCTGGGGGCAGGAATACCTGCGCGCCGAATGCGAGAGGGCCACGCTGATCATGGACCATCGCCAGGTGGAGTGCTTTGCCTACGACCCAACGCGCAAGGGCGCCAGCGCGCGCGAAGGCGAGGGCGTCGAGGTTCCCTTGTTGCAGCAGCCCAAATGGTCGCACGTCTGGCTGATTGACAAGTTTGTGCGCTGGCTAGACGGCGGCGAGCCGATGGAAACCAACGTACAGGCCAACCTGCAATCGGTGGCGCTGATTTTTGCCGCCATCGAAAGCACGCGCACGGGGCAGCCGGTGCGCGTGCAAGAGTTCCTGGCGAACACGCGCCGGGAGTTGGAACAGGGTTGAGCGAGCGACGCGCCACCCTTGCAACAACCAATCACGACTATCACAACATCTATTCGACGGAGGTTCACTGTGAGCAACAACGCACATCCCCCACGGCTCAAGCGATCGGAGAGCTTTTTGGGGGTGCATTTTGACTTTCACGCTGGCAAGGATTGCACCGAGGTCGGCAAACGCACCACGCGGGAGATGATCGAGCACATCATTGACGCCGTCCAACCCGATTACCTCCAGTGCGACTGCAAGGGGCATCCGGGGATCAGCAGCTACCCCACCAAGGTGGGCAACCCGGCCCCCGGCTTTGTGGGCGACCCGCTGCGCGTCTGGCGGGAGGTCACGGCGGAGCGGGGCGTGTCCCTGTTCATGCACTATTCCGGCGTGTGGGATAACGAGGCCGTCGCCCAGCATCCGGAATGGGCGCGAGTAGATGCCGAGGGCCAGCCGGATAAGCGCATCACCTCTGTGTTCGGGCCGTATGAGGACGAACTGCTGATCCCCCAACTGAAAGAGCTGGCGCTGGAATATGGCGTAGACGGCGCCTGGGTGGACGGCGAATGCTGGGCAACGGAACCCGACTGGAGCGAAAAGGCGCTGGCAGCTTTCCGGCAAGAGACCGGCATCCAGGAGGTGCCGCGCAAGCCAGAAGACCCGCACTATGCCGAGTTTGTCGCGTTCTGCCGCGAGGGTTTCCGCCGCTATTTGCAGCACTATCTCACCGAGGTGCACCAGGCGGCCCCCAACTTTCAGATTGCCAGCAACTGGGCCTACACCTCGTTCATGCCCGAGCCGGTGACCACCGACGTGGACTATATCTCGGGGGACTATACCGCGCAGAATAGCGTGAACTCGGCCCGGCTGGAGGCGCGCTGCATCGCCCACCAGGGCAAGCCGTGGGACCTGATGGCCTGGAGCTTTGGCGCCAAGTGGGGCGAGGGGGGCTGGAGCACCAAGTCCGTCCCGCAGCTTCAGCAAGAGGCGGCTATTGTGTTGTCGCTAGGGGGCGGCTTTCAGGCGTATTTCACTCAGAAGCGAGACGGCTCTATTTCCCGTTGGCAGATGGACTTGATGCGCGAGGTAGCCAAGTTCTGCCGCGACCGGCAAGAGTTCTGCCACCGGGGTGAGCCAGTGCCGCAGATCGCCCTGGTGTACGCGGGCAAGGCGTTCTACCACCAGACGCCGCGCGTGTTCGCGCCGTGGCATGGCGAGCTAGACCCCATGCGGGGCGTGCTGCAAAGCCTGCTCGAGGCCCAGCTTCCGGTAGAAATCCTGATGGAGCATCATCTCACCGGCCATATGGCGGATTATCCCCTGATCGTCGTGCCCGAGTGGGAGTATCTAGAGCCGGGCTTCCGTGAGGAATTGCTGGCCTATGTGCGCGACGGCGGCCACCTGCTGGTGATCGGCCCCAAGGCGGCGGCCATGTTCGCCGAGCAGTTGCAGGTGCGCTTTACCGGCGAGCTACAGGAGGACAAGGTCCACTATCTGGAGCATAACGGCTGGCTGGCGGCGATGAAAACCCCCTTCCAGGCGGTGGAACTGGGGGCGGAGGCGCGCCCGTTCGGCAAGCTGTACGGGGAGAATGACAACATCGGCCCTTACGACGTAGCCGCGTCCATCGCCAACTATGGACAGGGACAGATTGCGGCGACCTACCTGAACCTGGGCGAGCGCTATCTGCACGCGGGCAACGCGGTGGCTCGCGATTTCCTGAGCGACCTGGTGCGCGCGCTATTCCCCAACCCCATCGTGACGGTGAGCGGCTCGCATCAAGTGGACGTAGCGGTCAGCCGGGTGAATGACAAGCTGACGGTGCATCTGGTGAACACGTCAGGGCCGCACGCCAACCCGGAAGTGTACGTCTATGACGACATCCCGGCGGTGGGGCCGCTGGAAGTGACCGTCCGCGTGGACGAAGAGCCGCGCTTTGTCACGTTGCAGCCATCGGGCCGCAAAGTGGCCTATATCTATGAGGATGGCGCGGTCAAGGTGATCCTGCCTCGCCTGGAGATATACGACATTCTCGTGATAGACTAGAGCCGAGGTCTTTACCCCTGGCTCTGGGCCGATACTGGGCGACGGGCGTATCCCATCGCCCAGTATCGGCAGATGAGATTTACCTGGCAAACTCGCTCATGGGAACCATCCCGCCGCGCGCGATAGAAGCCGCCGCCGCCAGCGATAGCGCCACGGCATGGCGCGACTGGACGGGCGTGCAGCGCACTGGCTCTTGCCCCTCCTGAATGCAACGCAGGAAATAGCGGATTTCGTTGAGGTAGGCGTCCGGCCCGTTGAACACGGGCACCTCCGGCTCCGCCGCCCCTGCGCGATAGACCGTCAGCGAGGGTCTTTTGCTGGTGTCCATCTGGAGGAACGCCCCCTCGAAACGCGCTTCGTACCGGGCGACGAACGGGATAGACACATCCGTCCAATGGCTGGTGGCGCTGACCATCAGGCCAGAGCCATAGTCCAGCGTGGTGTGCATATAATCGTACCCGCGCGCGTCGCCAAGGCTCTGCCCGCCCCGGGCATAGACCTGCTGCGGCAGGCCCAGCGCATACTGGCAAAAGTCCAGGTCGTGGATGTGCAGGTCAAGGATGGCCCCGCCGCTATGGACGGCGTGCTCCATCCAGCCGCCTCGCGGCGTAGGCCCCTGGCGCACCAGTTGCAGCGAGAGCAGCTTGCCCCATTCCCCGCTCTGCATATGGTCCACTAGGTATTGATATTCCGGCCAGAAGCGAATGCAGTGAGCGACCATGAGCAGCTTGCCCGATTCGCGCTGAGCCGCGACCATTGCCTCACAATCGGCCAGCGTCAGCGCCATCGGCTTTTCGCAGAGGGCGTGGACGCCATTCTGCAACGCGGCCACCGCTGCCGCCCGGTGGTAGCCAGTGGGCAGGCAGATGTCCACCATGTCCACCACCCCGGCGGCTACCATGTCCCGAAAATCCTCGAACCAACGCACCTGATCGGCGGGGATCTCCCATAACTCGGCCAGCCTGTCATCCTGTCGCAAATCCGCAGCGCGCACATCGGCTACGGCCTCTACCCGTGCTTCAGGAATCTGCTGGTAATAACGCAACCGCCCCCGGCCCATGCCACCTAACCCAACAATTCCCACTCGCAACATGATATTGTTTGCCTTCCTCGATGAATGATAGTGGTCCTGTGGTTGCCCCCATGCTACGCGGGATTGGCCGTCTGTCAACCAACGGGGGCCGCCACAAGATGGACCGCCGCCATCCTTGGCTAATGGCGCTAACATTTG
>JAAYXX010000286.1 GCA_012515695.1 Chloroflexota bacterium | reverse complement strand
TGTGCGCGCTGCGTGGGCCAGAGATGGTGGTGGGCGTGCTGGGGGTATGGAAAGCGGGGGGTGCGTACTTGCCGCTAGACCCCAGCTATCCGCCGGAGCGGCTGGCGTACATGCTGGCGGACGCCCGCGTGCCCGTGTTGCTGACGCAGGAGGCGTTGGTACGGGCATTGCCCGCCCACGACGCGCGCGTTGTCCAGCTAGACGCCGAATGGCCGGTGATCGCGCAGGAGGAGGACAGCGAACTGCCGAACGTGGCGCTGCCGGAGGGTCTGGCGTACGTGATCTATACGTCGGGGTCGACGGGCCGACCCAAGGGGACGTTGCTGGCGCATCGGGGGTTGGTGAACCTGAGCCGGGCGCAGCGGGACGTGTTCGGCGTGGGGCCGGGGAGCCGGGTGCTGCAATTCGCGCCGTGGAGCTTTGACGCGTCGGTGTGGGAGTTGGTGATGGCGCTGGGCAACGGGGCGGCGCTGGTGTTGGCGCGGCAGGAGGTGCTGGCGTCGGGGCCGGAGCTAGGGCGGTTGCTGCAGGAGGAAGCGGTCACGCATGTGACGCTGCCGCCGTCGGTGCTGCGGGGGTTGAAGCGGGACGGGCTGGACGGTCTGCGGACGGTTGTGGCGGCGGGGGAAGCGTGCCCGGTGGAGTTGGCGCGCGCGTGGTCGGTGGGGCGGCAGTTCGTGGATGCCTACGGGCCGACAGAGACGACGGTGTGCGCGTCGCTGTACGTATGCCAGCCGGAGGAGCGCATAGCGCCGCCGATCGGGAAGGCGCTGCCGAATTTCCGGCTGTACGTGCTGGACAGGCGCGGGGAGCCGGTGCCTGTGGGGGTACCGGGGGAGTTGTGCGTCGGCGGGATCGGGCTGGCGCGGGGATACTTGAATCGTCCCGACCTGACGGCGGAGCGGTTTGTGCCGGACCCGTTCAGTGGGGAGGCGGGGGCGCGGCTGTACCGGACGGGGGACCTGGTGCGGTACAGGCCCGATGGCAATGTCGAGTTCTTGGGGCGGATTGATGACCAGGTGAAGGTGCGGGGTTTCCGCATCGAGATGGGGGAAGTGGAGGTGGCGCTGCGGGAGTGCGCGGGGGTGCGGGCCGGGGTCGTGGTGGCGCGGCAGGATGTGCCGAGGGAACCGCGACTGGTGGCGTATGTGGTAGCAGAGGGGGAGAAGCCGACGATTGGGGAACTGCGGAAGCAGATGGGCGAGCGGCTGCCGGAGTACATGCTGCCGACGGGGTGGGTGTTCCTGGAAGAGTTGCCGCTGACGCCGAGCGGGAAGGTAGACCGGCGGAACCTGCCCATGCCGGAGGGTCGGCCAGAAGTGGGGACGGAGTACATAGCGCCACGCAGCGAGACCGAGACGCGGTTGGCGGGGATCTGCGGAGAGTTGCTTGGGGTAGAGCGCGTGGGGGTAGAGGACAACTTTTTCGAACTAGGGGGGCACTCGCTGCTGGGGACGCAATTGATCTCGCGAGTGCGGGACGTGTGGCAGGTCGAGTTGCCGTTGCGGGCGCTGTTCGAAAGCCCCACGGTGGCCGCCCTCGCTGCTCGCATTGATGAACTGGCGGCCAGCAATACCCAGCCCGTGCACATGCCGGGCATCGTGGCCGTCTCGCGGCAGGCCCATCGGACGACGCGCTCTTCGCTAAAAAAGTAATGAAAGATAGGGATATGGCCCAGTTTCCTGAAGAATATTCGATGGCGTTGGAAGAGCCGGGATTGCCGGAAGAAGAGGTCTATGTATTCCCGGCATCCTATGCGCAGCAGAGGTTGTGGTTCCTGGATCAGTTTGAGCCGGGCAGCCCGTTCTACAATATTCCGGCGGCGGTGCGCCTGAGCGGGCGGCTGGACGTGGCTGCCCTGGAGCGCACCTTTGCCGAGATTGTGCGACGACACGAGACCCTGCGTACCACGTTTGACACGGTCGAAGGGCAGCCGGTGCAGGTGATCGCCCTGGAAGCTCCCTTCTCGATGCCGCTCACCGACCTGTCGCACCTGCCCGCCGAGGAACGCGAGGCTGAGGCACTGCGCCTGGCTGCCGAGGAGGCCCGGCGCCCGTTTGACCTGACTCGTGGCCCCTTGCTGCGCGTGCAGTTGCTCCGGCTGGCCGAGCAGGAGCACATTGTCCTGCTGACCATGCACCATATCATTTCAGACGGTTGGTCCATCGGCGTGCTCGTGCGCGAGTTGGGCGCGATCTACCCGATGTTTGCCGTCGGACGCCCGTCGCCCCTGCCCGAACTGCCCATCCAGTACGCCGATTATGCCGCGTGGCAGCAGGAGTGGCTAACGGGCGATATTCTAAAAGAGCAACTGGACTATTGGCGGCAGCAACTCGGCGGAGCGCTGCCCGTGCTGGAACTGCCCACCGACCGGCCCCGTCCGCCGGTGTCAAGCTCGCGGGGGGATACGCTGTCCGTCATGTTCCCTCGCGAACTGGCGGAAGGACTCAAGACCCTGAGCCAGCGCGCAGGCGTCACGCTGTTCATGACCCTGCTGGCCGGGTTCCAGACGTTGCTCTACCGCTACAGCGGGCAGTCGGATATTTGCGTGGGCACACCCATCGCCAACCGCAACCGGGCCGAGATTGAAGGGCTGATCGGCTTTTTCGTGAACACGCTGGTGCTGCGCGCTGACCTGTCGGGCAACCCTACCTTCTGGGAGGTGCTGCGGCGGGTGCGTGAGGTGGCTATTGGCGCCTATGCGCACCAGGATTTGCCGTTCGAGACGCTGGTAGAGGAGTTGCAGCCCCAGCGCGACATGAGCCATACGCCGCTGTTCCAGGTGATGTTTATCCTGCAGAACGCCGCCGGAGGCTCACAGGAGTTGCCGGGGCTGACGTTGAGCCAGATCGAGACGCACAGCGGGACCTCGACCTTTGACCTGACGCTGTCCATGTCCGAAAGCCGGGAAGGGCTGCACGCCTCGCTGGAATACAGCACCGACCTGTTTGATGCGGCCACCGTTGTGCGTATGTTGGGCCATCTGCGCGCGCTGTTGGAAGGGGTAGTGGCCGACCCGCATCAGCGCATTGCCGAGGTGGAACTGCTCACGCCGGACGAGCGTGCCCAG
>JAAYXX010000033.1 GCA_012515695.1 Chloroflexota bacterium | reverse complement strand
TCAAGGACTCCGCGACGACCCACGCTCACCCGCGGTCTCGCAGACCAGAGGGCGACCGGCCTGTCGCGGAGGTGGGGGAGCAGTTCCCCCCTATGAACTATACTGCCTTCTTGTTAAGATACAAGGGCGGTGAGGGGGATCTGCTGGCCGTGATAACCAAAAGTTAGTGCCATTGGCCATCCTTGGCGGCTTCATATGATGCCGGCTGGAAGCCGGCGGTCCAATTCCCCTTTCCGTTGGGGCGTAGGGTGAGGTCAGATTGTGCGCGCCAGGGCCAGAGCCACAGCCGCCGCCCACGGCAACACCTTGAACTCGCCGCGCAAGAGCGCCTGTTCGACCTCTGCGCGCGTCAGTAAAAGCTGCTCCTGTTCTTCCAGGTCGTCTGAGGCGATGGCGGCCACCCGACGCGCGCCCTGCGCCATATACAGGTGGGCTGTGCCCGCGCCCCGGTTGCCGTCCACCGCGTAATGCCCCAACGCGGTCCATGTGTCCGCCTCGTAGCCCGTTTCCTCGCGCAGCTCGCGCTGGGCGGCGGGAAGCGGCTGCTCGCCCGGCTCCATGTAGCCGCCTACCAGGGCCAGCGTGCTGCCCTGTACCGCGTATTTGGTCTGGCGAAAGCAAAGCCAGCGTTGATCTGTCGTCACGGCCACAATATTGACATAATCTGGCGTAATGACCCATGCCCAATCGGGGATCACCCGGCCGTCGGGCAGTTCGATGGTATGCTGCTCGACCGTCAGCCAGGGAGGGCGCTCCCATACGGTTCGGCGGTCGCGTGTTTTCCAGGGTTGCATGGTCGCCTATGCTCCCTCAGAGGGCTTGACTACCTGATAGCGCAGCCAGAGGACGTCGTTCTCGAGCCGTTCCTGGTGGATCAGCTTGAGCGAGATCAAGCCCTGGGCTGAGGTGAGGTCAGGGGCGCGGTAGAACGAGCGGGGAGACGTTCCGCCCACCAGGACGGGGTGAAGGAGCACGCTCACTTCGTCTACCAGACCCGCCCGCAGCAGCGCGCCATTCAGCGTACCGCCGCTATCCACTCGCACCGTCTGCACGCCATAGTGGGCGTTCAGTTCCTCCAGCGCCGGGCGCAGGCTCACATGGTCGTCCCCGGCGACGATGCACGGGATGCGGTGCTCTTGCAGGAGGCGCAGGTATTCCGCCGGCGTTGCACGCGAGCAAAGCACGATGACGCCCCGCCAATAGGGTTGTCGCTTCCAATAGTCCCAATGGCGCACGCGCGCGCGGCTGTCCACCACGACCAACAGCGGGCGCTGGTCGTCGGGTTGGGGTTCGGGTGCTTCGGCCAGTTCTTCCTCTGGCGCGGTCTGGTCTTCCGCCGTCAAAAGCGTTTCGCTCCCTGCCAGGGTCGCGTCTTCCTGCCAGGTGGCGGCCAGCTCGTAGAACAGGCCGACATCGGGCGTAAACCAGTCGATGCGCCCGTCGAGGCTGACTGCGTTATAGACGATTACCCGTGGTAGCATTTACTCCTCCCGTGGCTGCCCGGTGTGGGCCAGCCGGAAAACGGCCGTTTCCTCTCCAACTGACTCCAGGGTGATGATCCAGGGGATGCCGAGCAGCGCCGCCTGCTCGCCCGGCTGCATGTCATACCCCTGCGTGCCCAGCCGCTCTGGGGGCTGCCCGGTAGCGTGGCGAGTCATTTGCATGCGAAGCCTGACCCGGTCTTCTCCGATATCGTCCCCAAGTAGCTCGAAATCGTACAGTGATCCATCTCTGCCCAATAACTGCCGGGGGAAGTGATAGCTCTCCTGATTGTGGACACGAAACCGGTAGATTGGGTATTCCCCTGGCGTCGCCTCGATCAGCAAATCGGCCACCTGCCGAATGGCAGCTACGAGATCCGCCTGCAACTGTCTGGCCCCGGCGGTGGTCGGGGTATAGGCGATGCAGCGAAACGCGCTGGCGTCGAACGGCACGCAAGCCATGTCCTGGGTTATCAGGATTACCTTGTCCATGCTTTTCAGCATGTGCGCGATACCCAATTGGTAGAACACGTCGGCGTTCTTGTCGGTCAGGTCAGCCACGATGATTTCGGCCTCGCCGATACCGCGCAACACCTCTTGCGTGAGATGGCCGTTGCCCGGCAGTTCAGCGGCCCGCTCGCAGGCGAAACGGAGCTCCGGCCCCTCGATTGCCTCCCGAATGGTGGCATACACCTCGTCGAATGTATCGGCAAAGGGCATGATCACGAAGCATTTGCCCGTCTGGATCTTCGGGGGCTTGATCTCGAAAAAAGTTCTGGGATACACCAAGCCTCCTTTTCTGGCTGCTCACGATCTGGATGTCAGAGCATCCGGTTACCACTTACCCATACGCACCGAGAGATAGCGCCCTGCGGCGGGCAGTTGTGCCTGCAACGCTTCTACTTCCTCCGGCGACATGGGGCCGTCTATGATCAGCGGTTTGCGCTCCAGGATTTTGGCAAAGGTGGGGATCAGGCTGACGACTGGCGGCCCGCTTGGCTCTGGATCAATAGTCACCTGGATGGCGTGAGGCCGCTCCACCTGAAGCAGGGCGTCCACGGTGTGCAGCGAGCCGGAATGCAGGTGAATCACGGAATAGTCCACCGCCTCGCAAATGCGCGCATCGTAAGGCAGGAACCACTCGGCGTATTGGCGAGGGGAGAGGAACGACGAGGCGTCGCATTGGGTGCGAACCACCGTCCCCGGCGACCAGACGCCGAACGGGTTAACCACGCCCTGTTCGACGGGGGGGATGCGCTCCAGTTGGGCGCGCAAGACGCGAATGAACAGGTCGGTGACTGTTTCCAAAAAGCTGGTCAGTTCGCGGGGATGATCGTACATGGACAGGCACATCAACTCAGGCCCCAGCGCCGCTTCGGCCAGGTCCGATGGGCCGCGCATGAGCGTTTGGGCCACGGCATAGCGACCGCCGCTGCGAGCTGCCAACATATCGGTGAGTCGCATCAGGGCGTCGAACCAATTCTGTCGCCAGGGGGTTGCCGCCGCCCAATCGTCCCAGGTACGCACAAAAGCGAGGGGGCGCATACTGCCCCCCTGGATGGTGGCATGGATGGGACACCCCAAGATTGCTTCGACCCAGGGCACGCGCGCATAGGGGGCCTCTAATCGGATATGGTCGCCGTAGAACTCGAGCGGGCCTGGTTCCAGCGCCGGGCCTGCCATGCGGTCCAGGTCGAGCATGTCGGGAGTTACGTCCATATCGTGGGTGGCGACAGTGCCATCGGCCAGAGGCAGCCACAGGTCGCCCAGGGGTGTGTGCGGCACCTCGGCGTACAGGGGGCCTTGGAGTTGCCACCAGTCCAGGTGGCGGGCCAGTACCGCCCGACCGGAGGCGTCAAGTTGTGGGCTGGGATGGGTTGGGTTATCGGGTGTCATTTTATCCCTCTATAAGTGGATATTCCGAGCCTGTGTGATGGATGATATGCGAGGCGGTTCATTCTGACAAGCAGCAGTGACATAAGAAACCCGCTGTTGGGTCTCCAAGATAGGCAGTTGAAACTGCACCAACCATTGCGCCGCCATACATGGCGCGCCCACCTTCGTGGGCTGATCTTCAGTCGCCGAAGGGCGACTTGGCAGAGGTTGCTGCGGTTTCAACCGCCCATCCTGGTGGCTATTACCGAACTACTTTGTTGAAACTCGCGAACTGCACCAACCATTGCATCGCCAGCTTACTGGCGTCGCCATGCATGGCGCCGTCGCCTCTTCGGTGACTTTTTCCCAGTCTACACGCAGCCCAACCCCTTGCCATCTGGAGGGTTTTCTGCTATGCTGAAGCGGCTGTGCGTTGCTCATTGCACCCCAACATGGCGAGCCAAATGGCTCTCCTCCTTCCTACCCCCAGCCTGTTCGAGGCCGCGCGACGGAACGACACGCGGCTTCTGGCAGCAAATCCATCGAACGCCGTACCCCAGCGCCAGCCCGGAAAACGCCATCGCAATCGGATGTGTTCGCCCCTTGATGGAAATCGCGCCAACAAGGGGTAGCTTGCCTTACATAATAATCGAAAGAAAGGGAATACTCATGAGTGCTCGATATGTCTGGGGGTTGGTTGTTGTATCGCTCGTTCTGGTGCTGGCCGCTTGTGGCGCCCCGCAGGCTCCCGCGACTACCGCCGCGCAGCCAGATCCAACCGATACAGCGGTCTCGGCGGCTGTTGAAACGCCAGTCGCCGAAACGGAAGGGGGTTGGGTGGCCGACGGGGCCATTGGCGCGGGGGAGTATGCTCACGAAACGACCATCGGGCAGATGCGCCTGTGGTGGTCCAACGATTCCGAGTATCTGTATATCGCGTTTGAGGCCAACGTGCGGGGGATGGTAGCCATTGGCCTGGCCCCGGAGAACCGTATGCAGGGTGCGAATTACCTGATCGGCGTGGTAGATGATGGGGAGGCCCAGCTATGGGATGCCTATGGGACTGCTCCCACTGGCAACACCCACCCCCCTGACGAAGAGTTGGGTGGCTCGAACGATGTGGTGGCGTTCGCCGGGGTCGAGGAGGATGGTGTGACCCGCTTTGAGGTGCAGATACCGCTGGATTCGGGAGACGCGAACGACAAGGCGCTGCTGCCCGGCGAGACCTATCGGATCATCGTAGCGGGCAGCAACAGCGATAGCTTCTCTGGTATGCACACATTCCGCGCCAGCGGCGAGATTACCCTGGATGCCGCACCCTGAGCGGAGACAGATAGCGCCTTGCAGGTGAAATTGGACCGCCGGCTTCCAGCCGGCATAGTTGTAAGTCGCCAAGGATGGCCAATGGCGCTAACATTTCGCGGATCAAGTGCTGGGACAAGATCGGAGTTGCCCTCATCCGCCCTTCGGGCACCGGCATACATGCCGCCCTCGCCCCCTGGGAGAGTGCGGCATGCATGCCGGGCG
>JAAYXX010000032.1 GCA_012515695.1 Chloroflexota bacterium | reverse complement strand
TCGCGTTAGTGGCGTGCATGCACAAGTTGTTAATCATCCTGAACGCCATGCTCAAAAACGAAACGCCCTGGCGCTGCCCATCGGCTACTTGACAATCAAGACAGTTGCTCACCCCGGCCCTCTCCCAGTGGGCGAGGGTGGCATACATGCCGCGCTTGCTCGCCTTCTCCCCCCGGGAGAAGGTGCCCGAAGGGCGGATGAGGGGGATCCGCGAAAAGTTGGCGCCATTGGCCAAAGATGGCGGCGGTCCGGTATGCGCCTACAGGACTTAACGAGGAGCCAAAGATGAACGCCCAAGATCAAGAGATATTTGCCTTTGTCCGCGAGCACCTGACCGTCCCGGCGGTGTGTGATATTCTGGACAGGTTGGGCTATCGCCAGCAGGCCATGCACCAACGCCTGCGCCCGCTATTGCCCGACATCGAGCATTGCGGGTTCGTGGGCCGCGCCCGCACCGTGCGCTGGATGGAAATAGATTACGTCGTCGAGGAAGACCCCTACGGCCTGGAGATTGACCTGGTGGACTCGTTACAGCCGGGGGACGTGGTGGTCCATTCCACCGACCTGTCGGGAACCAGCGCCCCCTGGGGCGAGCTATTGAGCACAGTAGCCAGGCGCAACGGCGCGGTGGGTTGCGTCTGCGACTGCCAGATTCGCGATTGCGTGCGCATCATCCAGATGGGCTTCCCGGTATATTACACAGGCATCCGCCCGCTGGATTCGATGGGGCGCACCAGGGTCATGGCTTACGACGTGCCCGTGCGCTGTGGCGACGTGCTGGTCCGTCCGGGGGAACTCGTCTTTGCCGACTATGACGGGATTGTCGTCATACCGCGAGAAGCCGAAGAGCAAGCGTTAGAGCTGGCCCGCGAAAAGGTGAACGCCGAATCAGTCACCCGGCAGGAATTGCTGGCGGGCAAATCGCTGCGCGAGGTATACGACAAGTATCACGTGCTATAAACCCGCCATCACGGCAGGAATATCCACGATAGAAGACAGCGTCATATCCATGCGGCGCATGGAAGTACGGCGCATGGATATGACGCGCCCAAAAGAGCAACCTCGTGACATGGCAGGGGCGGGAGACGCTGCGCTGGCCCAAGTCCGTACTAGACTGGCAAAAACCATTTGCGCTTTTCGTCAAGTCGTGATATACTTGGGTCAAAGATCCTCTGGACAAAAGTGGGGCGCGTATCCCACTTTTTTAATTGTAAAGGACCTGGCTTTGTTCAGGAGGTTTATTAAGTAAATGAAGAGCGAGTTTGAGATTGCAATCACTCAACTCTGTTCAGACCGTAATCTGTCGCCCGAAGTAATCCTGGAAGCAATCGAGGCGGCTCTTGTGTCGGCCTACAAGCGCAATTATGGAGCCAACCAGAACGTCAGAGTGACGGTTGATCCGCGCACGGGTCAGGCCCGCGTGTTCGTCGACAAGACGGCTGTCCAGACCGTCGAAGACGAACATACCGAGATGCCCCTGGCAGAGGCCCGGACGTATAATCCAGAGGCCGAGGTCGGAGACACCATCTCGATTGAGCTGAAACCAAAAAACTTTGGGCGTATTGCGGCTCAAACCGCCAAGCAGGTTATTATGCAGCGCATCCGCGAAGCCGAGCGGGATTCGGTGTACCTGGAGTATGCCGACCGCGAGGGGGAAATTGTGAACGGTGTCGTTCGCAATGTCGACGGACGCACAGGGAATGTGCAGATCAGCCTGGGCAAGGCCGAGGCCATGCTGCCCAAGAGCGAGCAAATCCCAGGAGAGAGCTATCGCTTTAACCAACGGGTTCGCGTGTATATCGTCGAGGTTGGCCGCACAGGCCACGGCCCGCAAATCGCCGTTTCCCGGACACATCACGGGTTGCTCCGACGCTTGTTGGAGCTAGAGGTGCCCGAGATTTTCAACGGCACCGTGGAGATCAAGGCGATTGCCAGGGAAGCAGGCTCGCGCTCCAAGATCGCTGTCGCTGCGTTGCAGCCGGGGGTAGACCCGGTAGGCTCCTGCGTGGGTATGCGGGGAGTGCGTATTCAGAATATCGTGAATGAACTGAACGGTGAGAAAATTGACGTCGTCGCCTGGTCGCCGGATATAGAGACGTTCATCGCGAACGCGCTCAGCCCGGCCAAGGTAGTTACCGTCTATTTGAACGAGTTGGACAAGACGGCCAAAGTGGTCGTGCCCGACAAGTCCCTCTCGTTGGCAATTGGCAAGGAAGGGCAGAACGCCCGTTTGGCTGCCAAGCTAACCGGCTGGCGTATTGACATCCGCAGCGAGACAGAAGCCGCCGCTGAGAAGGATCGGCTGGCTGCCGAGGCTCAGGAAGCGGCGATGCGCGCCCAGGAATTGGAAGATGCCCGCAAGGCTGCCGCCGAATTGCTGGCCCAGGCGCAGGTCGGGTTGGAAGATGATGAAGAGGAACTCGACGCCGAACAGCTACGGCTGGAGGAAGAGCGCGCCTATGCCAACGAGCAAAGCCTGGCTACAGCCGCCCCGGAAGTAGCGCCAGAGACGGAGATTGAAGCGGAAGCAGAGGCCGCGCTTGACGCGGAGCCGGAGGCGGAGCTAGAGACGATCAGCCCGGAAGAACAGGTCGCAGAAGTTGACCTGGAACCGGCAGAGGCCATCGAAGAAGTCGAGACTGAGGCTGAGGAACTGGAGATCCCATCCGCAGAACTGGCGGATGTTGATCAAGTTGCCGAGACGGAAGATCACCTTTCCGTCACAGAGGAGCGCCCCGACGATGAGGCCGTCGAGGAGGTCTCCCAAAATCAAGAGCAAGAAGAGGGTGAAGAAGAGGCTGTGGAGACTGACGAGGAAAACTTGCTGGAAAGCGAAGATTTCGAGTCGGACGACGAATCCGAAGAGGGCGGGCGTCTCTCCAAGGATCGTCGGAAAAAGAATCGGCAGCGGCTCCTGGAGTACGACGAGCGCCTTGGTCGAGTCGTCGCGCGCAAAAAGCGCAAGCCCAGTCGCCGACGAAGCTGGGACGAAGAATGGGAATAGGATCGTAGAGCGATTCTTATGCCCCAAGTACGTAGGAAACCACAACGGACATGCGTCGCTTGTCGACGCATGTCCACCAAGGGAGACCTGGTGCGCATCGTGCGCACGCCAGCCGGTGAGATCAAGATAGACACCACTGGCAAGCTGGCAGGCCGCGGTGCGTATCTGTGTCCCCGTCGAGAGTGTTGGCGCGCTGCGCTGGATGGTAAGCGTATCGCCCAGGCATTGAAACACCCTCTTTCACCGGAGGAACGCGCCTGTCTACAAGAGTATATGGCGCAACTTCCTGAAGAAGAGGATACGACCAAGGACGAGCAGTGAGGATGGCGTTTCATCGTGTCTTGTACAGGCAGACGCAGAGCAAATGATCATGTCCTGGAAGGTTGAGGAAAACGAGTGGGGTGCAGTCCATCGCGCGGCGAGGGAGAAGATCATGGTTGCTTGTTAAGCTAATTTGCTAGCCAAGCGCCCAGATAGGCGGATAGTTTCCCCCTTCTCTCCTCTCATACGGTAACTGGCCACGAACCGTTGTAGTTCTTCGGTGAACCCCAGCGATCAAGCACGCAAATACACCTCTTCCAAGATGCTCTGGCAGTAGCCCGCGCAAAGCTTCTGGATGCTTTTTGCCTGCTTGATATTATTACCTGTCGCTTATAGATATGTACAATTTTTTGAGTAGAAAGGGGAATCATATGCCTATTTCGAACAAAAGTAAATCCCAATCCCCTGGGAAGGGCAAAGGTACCACAAGGCTCGAGTCCAAGGCCCGCCCGACTGGCAATTCCTCTGGCGCGCAGAATTCCCGCGGCAACAAGCCGGGAGGTGGCCGCAATGCAGGCGCCCAACGCCCCCATTCGGATGCCAGTTCGGCGCAGCGTGGCGACCGTCGCGCTACGGCCAAAACTGCCGAGGCAGAACCTCGTCCAAAGACTCTGGAGCTTCCTCAGCAGATTACCCTCCGCGAACTCGCCGAGCGCATGGGCTGTAGCCCCATCGAACTGATCAAGCAACTGATGAATGCTGGCGTGATGGCCAACATCAACCAGCAGATTGATTATGACACGGCGGCTATCGTGGCCGAGGATATGGGCTATACGGTGAAGGAATATCAGCCGCCCGCGCCGGTGTTGGAAGAAGAGCCGGTAGCCCCGACGGAGCCTGCTCACCGCCGCACCTATACCGCGGAAGAACAGAAATATCTGACCGAGCGCCCGCCTGTCGTGACGATTTTGGGCCATGTGGACCACGGCAAAACGTCGCTGCTGGATGTCATTCGCTCGTCAAGCGTGCAGAGCCACGAGGCAGGGGGTATTACCCAGCATATTGGCGCTTATCAGATTCAGGTCAATGGCAAGGCCATCACTTTCCTGGATACGCCAGGCCACGAGGCTTTTACGGCCATGCGCGCGCGCGGGGCCAAGGTGACAGACCTGGTGATTCTGGTGGTGGCCGCTGATGACGGGGTACAGCCGCAGACCCGCGAGGCCATCGACCACGCCCGCGCAGCACGAGTGCCGATTATCGTGGCGGTGAACAAGATGGACCTGCCCACGGCCAACCCTGACCTGGTGCAGCATCAGCTCGCCGATTTGGGGCTGGTGCCCGAAGACTGGGGCGGCGATAGCATTCAGGTGTTTGTCTCGGCCAAGACCAAGGAAGGGATTGATAACCTGCTCGATATGATCCTGTTGGTAGCCGAGATGGCCGAGCTAAAGGCCAACCCCCGCCGAGAGGCAGAGGGCGCCGTTGTGGAAGGCAAGCTAGACCGGGCGAGAGGCCCTATTGCCACGCTGCTCTTGCAGGAAGGCACGCTCAAGACCGGGGACACAATCGTCGTCGGTCAGACGTATGGCAGGATCAAGGCCATGTTCGACTATCAGGGCAACCCCATCAAACGGGCCACGCCTTCGATGCCAGTGGTCGTCATGGGGCTAAAAGATGTGCCCGATGCCGGGGATACCTTCAAGCAGGTGGATAGCGAGCGCATCGCCCGCGAGATAGTCGAAGAGCGCCAGCAACAGGCTGCTGCGGCCGCCCAACCAACGGTCAAGTTGAGCCTGGAAGATATCTTTGAACAGGCTCAGGCCGGTAAGGTCAAAGAACTAAACTTGATCCTGAAGGCGGATGTGCAGGGCAGCATCGAGCCGATTCGCAATTCCCTGGAAAAGATCAACGTGGGCGACCTGCGCATCAGGTTTGTTCACGAGGGCGTCGGCAATGTCGGCGAATCGGATGTGATGCTGGCGATTGCCTCCGAGGCCATTGTAATCGGCTTTAGTGTGAATGTGGACCCTGCCGCGCAACGGCTGGCTGAGGCAGAGGGCATCAGCATTCGCACCTATAATATCATCTATCGCCTCATCGAGGACGTCCAACTGGCGCTGGCCGGTATGCTAGAGCCGGAACAGGTCGAGGTGGTGCAAGGCCAGGCTATCGTCCGGGAGGTGTTCAGCATTCCACGCGTGGGCAATATCGCTGGCTCGCAGGTTATGGAGGGCAAGGCCCACCGCAACAACCGCGTCCGCGTCAAGCGCGATGACAAGGTCGTGTTCGAAGGGCGCGTTGGCTCGCTCAAGCGATTCGCCAAGGACGTCCGCGAAGTGACCACCGGTATGGAATGCGGCATAGGTATTGACGGGTTTAACGACATTCAAGTGGGTGATATACTAGAGTTTTACACCCTGGAATCCGTCAAAAGAACCGAAAAATAAGATCGGGGGATGTTGAAATGCCCTCTTTCCGTCGAGAAAGAGCAAATAGCTTTATCCAGCAGGAATTGACGATGCTGCTGAAAAACGCCATCAAAGACCCACGCATCGCCGCGCTGACCATCACCGAAGTCGAGTTGACGCAGGATCGGCGGATTGCGAGAGTGTATGTGGGTTCTTTCGGCGATGAGGAAACGGTGCGCGAAGGGCTGGAGGGGCTGGAAAGCGCCAAAGGCTTTTTGCGCCGCAAGCTCGGCGAATCGCTGCACTGGCGATTTACGCCAGAGCTTGAATTTCGTGTGGATCGCTCCTGGCAATATGGAGCCAAAATTGACGCCATTCTCGAATCGCTGAAGCAGGAAGAAGAGGAGCGCGTTGAGCCAGAACAGGACGCTGAATGACATTCGGGCCCTGCTGGAGCAGGTGCAGCGGGTGCTGATTGTTTCGCATATCATGCCGGATGGCGACACGCTCGGCTCGGCCCTGGGGCTGGCCTGGGCGTTGCGCGCCAGGGGTATCGAGGCTCGCCTCTCCTGCGCCGACGAGGTCCCGGCTGATTTCGCGTTTCTGCCGGGCCTCGCAGACTATGCTGTGCGGCCATTGACCGACGAGCAGGCTGTCCTGGTCGTCGATTCCAGTGACCTGGAGCGCATCGGGAGCATCTACGGGGAGGCCGCTTTTGCGCGCGTCCCCGTAGTGAACATTGACCATCATGTAACCAACCTGTCCTTTGGGAACATTAACCTGATCGTCCCCAAGGCATCCACCGCCGAATTGGTGTTGGATGTGATCACCTTTCTCGAAATCCCCCTGGATCAGCGCATCGCCACCTGTCTGTTGACGGGAGTGGTGACAGATACGCGGGGGTTCCGCACGAGCAACACCACGGCGGACACCTTGCGGGCTGCCGTGCGGCTGGTCGAGGCAGGCGCGCCGCTATCCGAGATCACCGACGCGGTGTTCAGCCACCGCTCGCTGGATACGTTGCGCCTATGGGGGCCTGCGCTGTCGAATGTGCAGCGGCGGGGGCGCATCGTGTGGGCCGAGATTACCCAGGAAATGCTGCGCGAAGCGGGCGTAGATATCTCGGCTGCCGGTGGGCTGGTGAATTTCCTGAGTTCATTCCACGAGGCGCAGGTAGCAATCGTCTTTCGCGAGCTAGAAGATGGCCGGGTAGATGTGAGCATGCGCGCTATACCGGCGTTGGATGTCTCGCAGGTGGCTCTTGCCTTCGGCGGCGGCGGCCATCCCCAGGCGGCGGGGTGTACCGTGGTCGGCACGCTGCCCGATGTGCGCGAGCGGATTATCGCTGCGCTGCAAGAGCAGTGGACAGAGCGGCCGTCGGACGAGCGAGCGCCGCAACGGTTGGACGGCACAGATGTCCGCCCCGCATGAGCCTGCCTCGCACGCAGGCCAGCAGAACGGGCCAGCCGCCAACCCGCCCATTACGGGCCTGCTAAACATCAACAAACCGTCCGGGATGACCTCCCATGACGTGGTGGCTATCGTGCGGCGAATCGCCCATCAACGGCGGGTGGGCCATGCGGGCACGCTCGACCCGATGGCTACCGGCGTGCTGGTGGTAGCCCTGGGGGCGGCCACCCGCGTGGTCGAATACGTCGCCGATAGCGCCAAATCGTACCGCGCCACCCTGCGCTTTGGTGTCCTCACCGATACCTGGGACGCCGAAGGGCAGGTCATCCAGGAGCGCGACGCCTCCGGCCTGACGCTGGCCGCCATCGAGGCCGCCCTGCCCGCGTTCACCGGCGAAATCCAACAGGTGCCCCCCATGTACTCGGCCCTCAAGCGCGGCGGGCAGCCGTTGTACAAACTCGCCCGCCAGGGGATCACGGTAGAGCGCGAGCCTCGCTCCGTCACGATTTACCGCCTGGTCATCGAAGACTGGTCTCCGCCCGACCTGACCCTGCGCGTGGACTGCTCCTCAGGCACTTATGTGCGCTCTCTGGCGTATGACCTGGGCCAGGCGCTGGGGATGGGGGCGCATCTCACGGCGCTGACGCGGTTGGCCGTGGGCCAGTTTCGCCTGGAAGATGCGGTGGGGCTGGACGAGCTTCAACGCGAGGCCGAACGAGGAGAATGGCAGCGTCACCTGTTACCCATGCACTTGGCGTTACGCCACTTGCCGGGTATCATGGTGGATGAGGATACCGCCCGACGAATTAGCTTTGGTCAGGCTGTGGTGCTGGATGTGCAGGGCGATGCGAACGAGTGTTATGCCTATCGAGAGGGATTCCTCGCCCTGTTGCGCCGCGATCCGTCGGACAAGCTGTGGCATCCATCCAAAGTGCTGCTCACACTCTGAATCCCTGGGCGATGAAAGTATCTGGGCGTGATGAGAATAGCGAACAGTATAAGTCAGGTCGAGCTACAATCGGATAGTGTCTTGACGATTGGAACGTTTGACGGCGTGCATCGGGGACACCAACGGCTGATTGGGAGCATGATCGAATCAGCGCAACGCCACCACCGCGCCAGCATCGTGTTGAGCTTTTACCCGCATCCCCGCTCGGTAATCGCTCCTGGGGCCGCCGCGCCGCCCTACATCACCACCCCCGAAGAGCGGGCCGCCATCCTGGAGCAGATGGGCCTGGACTGGCTGCTGATTATGCCCTTTACCCTGGAATTGGCGCGCACGCCCGCTGAGGTCTTTATTTCGCAACTCTACACCGAGTTGCGTATGCGCGAGTTGTGGGTAGGGCCGGATTTTGCCCTGGGGCGCGCCCGCCGGGGAGACGTGCCGTTCCTGCGGGCTTTGGGTGAGCGTATGGGCTATTCGTTGCACGTGGTCGAGCCGGTGCTGGAGGGCGAATCGGTGATCAGCAGCACGCGCATTCGCCTGCTGCTTCAGGAGGGGCGCGTGGCCGAGGCGGCTACGTTGCTGGGCCGCACGTATACCATCTGGGGGCCGGTGATCGCCGGAGACCAGCGGGGCCGCACCCTGGGCTTTCGCACGGCCAACCTGCGCCTGGACCCCAACCGGGCCATCCCGGCGCTAGGGGTATATGCCGTGTGGGTCTGTCTGGGCAAAGGGCCGCTGCCCGAAGGGGCGCTCTACCCGGCAGTGGCGAATGTGGGCGTACACCCTAGCTTTGGGGCGAGCGAGGAACCTTTGCTAGAGGTACACCTGATGGATTACGAGGGGGACTTGTACGGCGAGACCCTGGGGGTGGGGTTTGTCGAACGGTTGCGCCCCGAAATGACCTTCCCCAACGCCGACGCCCTTGTCGCTCAAATCAAGCAGGATGTAGAGCGCACCCGGCAACTGCTCACCCCCGAAGCCCCCCGTCCACAATGCCAGACTTGGTAGTTGCTGGTAGCAGGCTGTAATAGCCTCACAGGCGCGGCCACAGGAGGTTAAGGATGTGTGATGACCGATAACACTCGACAGTTTGAGGAAATAGAACACACCGCCGATCTGGCCTTGCGCGTATGGGGGCGCGACCTGTCGGAATTGCTGGGACACGCCGCGCAGGGCTTGTTCCACCTGATGCGCTGCAAGCCAGCAGAGGACGCTACGCCCATCACGCGCCGCATTTCTGTGCAAGCCCCCGACCAGGAAATTCTGCTGGTGGAATGGCTGAACGAGCTATTGTACGCCAGCGAAAGCAACCGCGAATGCTACGACCAGTTTCACCTGCTGCGCGTCGAGCCGCAGGCCGTAGAGGCCGAGATCAGCGGATACCAGCAGATCGCGTCGGGCCGCAACATCAAGGCGGCCACGTATTCCAACCTGCACATTGCCGAGACTGCGGAAGGCTATGAGGTCGTCCTGACCTTTGACGTGTAATGAGCGGCTGGATGACGATAGGTGGGTGGTAAGGAGGAGCGGAAATGGCTACCAAAACGACTGCCGGAAGGGTTGCAAAGAGCGATTTGATCCAGGTCGAACCTCTCGTGTACGAGGTGCCCGCCAGCTACCGCGAGGATATGCGCGTCCCCGCGCGCGTCTACGCGGACGAATATATTCTAGACATGGCGGCGGAGGACAATTCTCTGGAGCAGTTGGTGAACACCGCCACCCTGCCGGGCGTGGTCCGGTATACCCTGGCTATGCCCGATGTGCACCAAGGGTACGGCTTTCCCATTGGCGGCGTGGCCGCGATGAGCCTGTCCGATGGCGTCATTTCGCCCGGCGGCGTGGGCTATGATATCAACTGTGGTGTGCGCCTGCTGCGGTCCTCCATCGAGGCGGAAGCCTTGCGCCCCTATATGGACGACCTCATGACGGCGCTGTACCAAAATGTTCCCTCTGGCGTGGGGGCTTCGCGCGCGGGCAAACTGTCCGCCAAAGAGCTGGCGGAAGTGCTGGAACAGGGGGCGAACTGGGCAGTGCGCCAGGGCTTGGGCCGTCAGGAAGATGTGGAGCATACGGAAAGCCAGGGGCGCATGGAGGAAGCCGACGCCAGCGCGGTCAGCCAGCGCGCCAAGGATCGCGGCGCGGACCAGGTGGGCACGCTCGGCTCGGGCAACCACTTTTTGGAGGTGGATGTCGTCACCGAGGTATTTGACGAGGAAATCGCCAACGCCTACGGGCTGTTCCCCGGCCAGGTGTGCGTCTGGATTCATTGCGGCTCGCGGGGGCTGGGGCACCAGGTATGCACCGACGCCGTACGCACCATGCAGCAAGTAGCGCCCAAGTACAACATCACCCTGCCCGACCGGGAGCTGGCCTGCGCGCCGTTTAGCTCGCAAGAGGGGCAGGAATACTTTCGGGCCATGAGCGCGGCGGCGAACTTTGCCTGGGCAAACCGACAGGTAATCACCCATCAGGTGCGCGAGGCGTTCAAGCAGGTGTTGGGGAGCCACTTTTCCGACTGTGACCTGCACATGGTCTACGACGTGTGCCACAACATCGCCAAGATAGAGCGCCATCAGATAGACGGCCAGGAGATGCGGCTGTGCGTGCATCGCAAGGGCGCAACCCGCGCCTTTGGCCCCGGCCAGCCCGATGTGCCCCAGACTTATCGCGAGGTGGGGCAGCCGGTGTTGATCCCCGGCGATATGGGCACTGGCTCCTTTGTGCTGGCGGGCACGGCCAGGGCAATGAAGATCAGCTTTGGCAGTTCGTGCCACGGCGCGGGCCGCGTGATGAGCCGCTCGAAATCTCGGAAAAATGTCACCGGCCAACAACTACGCCAGCAGTTGGAGCAACGGCATATCGTCGTGCGGGCGGGGAGTATGCGCGGGCTGGCAGAAGAAGCCCCGGACGCCTACAAGGACCTGGACCGCGTGGTAAACGTGGTGCATGATACGGGCATGGCCCGCAAGGTGGCCCGCACGCGGCCAATGGGCGTTATCAAGGGGTAGAGAGGGCCTCTGGTCCCCTCACCCTTTGGGAGAGTGCGGCATGCATGCCGGG
>JAAYXX010000285.1 GCA_012515695.1 Chloroflexota bacterium | reverse complement strand
TTTCCTCCACGGAGCGCATGAGGGCATCCTTGTTTTGCGGTTCAAAGGGCTGAGGGCGACCACCCAACTTGGTAGACAGGATATAAGGGGTTGTTACATCCTCCAGAGCCTTGCCCAGCACCTCCTCGCTATTGAGATAGCCGGGGGCCGTATCTACATAGTTGACGCCCAATTCGAGGGCGCGGTGGATGGCGCCCCGGGCCTGTTCGTATTCGCCGCCCACGCGGGAGACAAACAAGCCGCCAAGCCCCAGTTCGCTGACTTCCAAGCCGGTCTTGCCGAGTATGCGTTTTTTCATGGTTGTGCCTCGTTTGATGTGAGAACGAACACGTTGGTGTGGCATAGTGCCGAGCGGAGCAATCGCTACGGCAATAGCTGCGTATGGGAACGGGCCGCATTGTAGTCCCTGCGGCGTGGCTTTGTCAATTGGCGCGCAACTGGCGCAAGCGATCCAGCAGGCTGTCATCGAAACGGCGGGGCAGGTGCACCTGTCCCTCGCCGCAGCCGGAGGCATAGATAGCCATGATCACCTGGAAGGAGGCCAACGAGTGCTCCAGGTCGGAGATATGGCCCGTGGTCGGGTTGCGGGCGTAGCGGGCGACGGCGTCCAGGTGTTGTGCCACAGCATACACATAGTGCTTATCCCAGCTCGATTCCTCGATGGTACGGCGCCCGTCGTCGTAGAGCAGGGTTTCTAGCGTTTTGTTGAGGGTGACGCAAAGATGCCCACGGGAGCCGTGCACCTCGATGGCGAACTGGTGCCATTTGTTGGACTCGCCGGGCAACGAGTGGCCGATGGATCCAAAGGTGATGTTGGCGCGCACGTCGTTGTCAAAGCAGAGCAGAGCCATCGCCGCGTCGGGGGCGGAGGCGCCTTCTTTTTCCAGGCCCTCCAGGGCGTCGATCTGGCCCATAACCCAGCTCACCGGACGGTAGCCCATGAAATAGAGGGTCATATCCACCAGATGAGTCCCCTGTTCCAGCAGGTTGCCCTGGCAGGTAGCGCGGATGTGCTGCACATCGCCCAACACCCCGTCGGCAATGAGTTGGGCGGCTTTGTGCCAGGCGGGCAGATACTTTTTCTGGTGGTTGACGGTCAAGAGCTTATCATTGTCGAGGCAGAGGCGCTCGATGGCATAGGCATCGGCCGGAGTCAGGGCTAACGGCTTTTCCAGGTTGATCAGCTTGACGGAGGGCTGCATAATCGCCAACTGGACCGCTTGCAGGCGGAAATGAGGGTTACAGGCTACGTCGAGCACGTCGGGCTGCACCCGATCGAGCAATTCGCGCAGATCGAGGCCGCGCTCTGGGATGGCGTATTGGTCCGCGAGGGCGTTGAGTTTGTCGGCGCTGCGGTGGCCGCAGAGGCCGACAAGTTCGATCTCGGCGCAGTTCTGATAGGCGCGGATGTGGGTTTCGGCCCAACCGCCCGTACCCACCAATAAGGATTTGAGCTTCATGGTGACTCCTTTCCGGGCATAGGAACGCAAGCTAGGCGATCTTTTCGCGGGCTACTTCCAGCAGGGCCATGATGTTGGCTACGGGCACGTCGCCCTGGATGGATTGAGCGGGCGCAAAGATATAGCCGCCGCCCTGAGACATGAGATCGCGGACGCGGCGGGCTTCTTCCTTGACCTGTTCCGGCGTGCCGTAGGGAAGG